>JAPSHM010000030.1 GCA_031179845.1 Pedobacter sp. | reverse complement strand
CTACTTGAATCAGGGTGCTATCAAGTCAGATCGGTGTATCACCCTGGTATTATTGGGCCGATGTGCCAGTACAAAAAAGCAATGCCTTGTTTGCTATTTCAGGCCGTCATATCATCGCTTCTCCTGCAGTAAAATATCGCGGCATTTTTTTGAACGATGAAGCGCCCGCCCTGTCTGGCTGGTCGCAAAAGGAATTTGGCGGATTTAATCATAAGTTCTATACCAAAGTTTTTGAACTGATTCTCCGTCTCAAAGGCAATTACTTATGGCCTGCAATGTGGGGAAGTGCGTTCAACGATGATGATCAAATGAACCCGGTATTGGCAGATGAATATGGCGTTGTGATCGGAACATCGCATCATGAACCCCTAACCCGTGCTCATGATGAATGGAAAAGATATAAAGGTGGAAAATGGAATTACGATCAAAACCCGGAACAATTAAAAGCTTTTTGGGAAAGTGGATTGAAACGGGTCGCTGATAAAGAACAGATCATTACGATTGGTATGCGGGGTGATGGTGATGAACCGATGACCGAAGGGACGGCAACTGCCTTGCTGGAAAAAATTGTTAAAGATCAAAGAAAAATTATAGCAAAGGTAACACAGAAGCCCGCCGCAGAAACACCGCAGATTTGGGCGCTTTATAAAGAAGTTCAAGCTTATTACGACAAAGGAATGCGTGTACCTGATGATGTGACCCTCCTACTCTGCGATGACAACTGGGGAAACATAAGGAAGCTTCCTGCTTTAGATGAAGCGCCGCGCACAGGTGGTTATGGCATCTATTATCACTTCGATTATGTAGGAGATCCAAGAAATTACAAATGGGTAAATACAAACCCGATCCAGAAAGTTTGGGAGCAAATGAACCTTGCTTACAAATACAATGCGAACCAGATCTGGATTGTAAATGTAGGCGATTTGAAGCCTATGGAATTCCCTATTGAGTTTTTTCTGGATTATGCCTGGTCGCCAGATGCGATTCCTGCAGAAAAATTAAAACAGTATACTGTCGACTGGTGTACAAAACAGTTCGGACCAGCTTATGCGATGGAAATGGCTGATCTAATAGACGGATACACCAAATTTAATGGACGTATTAAACCGGAATTGTTGAATGAGCAGACTTATAGCCTAAACAATTATAATGAGTTTGAAAATGTGGTAGAGGATTATAAGGCGCTGGAAAGCAAGGCTAAATTTATCTACAACCAAATTCCGGCAGAACAAAAAGACGCATTTTATCAGTTGTTGATGCATCCGGTTGAAGCTGGAGCGAACTTAAATGAACTTTATTACACCATAGCGAAAAACAAACTATACGCCAGGCAAGGTAGGATACGCACCAATGTGATGGCGAAAAAAGCAGATTCTTTATACAAAAGAGACGCAGCAATCAGCCACTATTATAACAAAATCCTCGCCGGCGGAAAATGGGATCATATGATGGATCAAACGCATATCGGATATACCAACTGGCAGCAACCGGAACAGAATGCAATGCCAAAAACGTTTAGAATCGAAGCGACAAAAGCTAGTCTAAATGTAACAATAGAGGGATCGGACACCAGTTGGGCGGGCAATACACGCATCCATGAAGACTTCCCAATAATGAACAACTATTCCAATCGCAGCCACTACTTCGAAATCTTCAATACAGGTACTTCAACGCTGACATATGAAATTAAAGCACCTGGTTATATCATAATTAAGGACAGGAAATCTATTCTGACTGACCAAAAGCGCATTTATGTAAATGTGGATTGGCTCCATGCCCCGCAAGGAAATGTATCATCCTTAATAACAATACTAGGCAGTGATGGTAGTAAAATAACTTTACCTATACGCCTCAACAATTTTGCGAAGCTACAGGAAGGAGACCTCTTTATCGCAGAAAACGGATATGTTTCAATGGAAGCGGTAAATTATTCAAGAGCAATCGATGACCGCCCAGTCTATTGGAAAACCATTTTAAATTACGGAAAAACATTAGGTGGCGTTACTCCGGTTCCAGTTACGGTTGCTGAGCAAATACCAGCGAAGAATACGGCACACCTTACCTATGACATCTATTTGGAAAAAGCCGGAGAATTTGTTCTGAACACATTTATCTCCCCAACTATAGATTTCTCCAATGGTGAAGGTTTAAAGTTTGCTGTCTCAGTGAATGATGAGCCTGTCACAATCGTAAATATCAGCAGTGATTATAATACAGAAACTGCATGGCGCCAATCTGTTGCTGACAACATTAAAATCTTCAAAACACCTTTAAAGTTTGACAAGCCAGGAAAACATACTGTAAAATACTGGAGAGTAAGTCCTGGAGTCGTATTGCAGAAACTGGTGCTTGATCTTGGCGGCCTTAGACAAAGCTTTCTGGGCCCAGGAGAAACTTTCAAAAGTGGGCAGATTAACTAAGAAACCAATTATAAACTAAGATAGACTTATGACCAGACTTAAGAAGTACTCCGCATTGGCCATTGTTATGGCCGTGCTAACTACAGGTGCATGCCAGCAAGCAGTAGATACAACGACCTCAGATGGTATTGACACTGCTAAAACATCAAAATATCTTTCTCAACCATTGATCTCTTCCATTTATACTGCCGATCCCTCCGCGCATGTTTTTGAAGGTAAGATTTATATTTATCCGTCGCACGACATTGAAACTGGAACTCCCGAGAATGATAACGGTGATCATTTCGACATGCGGGACTATCATGTCCTTAGCATGGACAGTGTGAATGGCAAGGTAACAGATCATGGCGTGGCCTTAAGCGTAAAAGATATTCCATGGGCAGGTCGCCAACTTTGGGCGCCAGACGCAGCGTTTAAAAACGGCAACTATTATCTATATTTTCCTGTTAAGGATAAAAATGACGTATTCAGAATTGGCGTTGCCACATCGAATAATCCTGCTGGGCCATTTAAGCCCGAACCTTCCCCAATCGCGGGAAGTTACAGTATAGATCCTGCTGTTTTTACCGATGACGATGGTACCTCCTATATGTATTATGGCGGGATTTGGGGCGGCCAGCTTCAACGATGGAGCAACGGAAAATATGATGCAAACGGCTCAAAAACAGACTCTGGCAAAGAGAATGAACCGGCACTGACAGCGAAGGTAGCTAAAATGAGCGGAGATATGTTGAGTTTTGATGGCCCTGTCAAAGATGTAATTATACTGGATAGGGATGGGAAACCTTTACTCACTAAAGATTATGACCGCAGGTTTTTTGAAGGCAGCTGGATGCACAAGTACAATGGTAAATATTATTTCACCTATAGCACCGGGGACACCCATTTCCTTGCTTCTGCAATAGCCGACAACCCATATGGGCCATTTACGTACCAAGGTACCATTATGGAACCGGTTCAGGGTTGGACCACTCATCATTCAATCCTGGAGATTAAAGGTAAATGGTATCTGTTCTATCACGACACTCAGTTAGCTAATAAAACACATTTGAGGAACATCAAAGTCACTGAACTAACCCATCGTCCGGATGGTACAATTGAGGTGATAACGCCTATACGGAAATAAAATGAAATCCTGTTGATTGTCTTTCAACTATGGTAGGTTCAAGCGTAACATTACGAATTTCTTCGTAAGGGTTACGCTGCTTTACCATCTCCAAAAACAGCGCTGCGCAATCGCGGCCCATTTGATTTGGATGCTGGTCTACCGTTGATAAACTGGGCGTGATATAAGCAGAAAATGCTTCATTCGCAAATCCGATCACTCCAATTTCAGGTGGCGTATGCGCTACTTCTTTGAGCTTTTTAATGACACCAAGTGCAGTAAAGTCATCACCAGCTATGATGGCATCCGGCATAGTTTTTCCACGAAGCAATTTTCCCGCACCAAATCTGCCATCTTTAATGGACAAACCTCCAAATATAAGCATCTCCGGGTCGATCGAAAGGTTATTAACTCTCATCGCCTCCTTAAAGCCCTCGAAACGGTCGTTGAAAATCTTGATTTGGTGAATTGTTGTTACAAAGGCAATTTTTTTATAACCTTTATCAATAAGATGCTGAGTAGCCAAAAAACCGGCTTTAAAATCATTTAACGCAACAGTGGGTACTTTTAAGTTTGTACTGATCCTGTCAAAAAGAATCAGCGGCTTGTTTTGCTTGATGATTTCCTGAAAGTGTGTCACATCATCGGTCTCCAATGATAAAGAAGCCATAATTCCATCGACCTGCGCTTCAAGTAAGGTTTTTACACCTTTAATTTCATTTTCAACAGATTCATTGGATTGATAGAGTATAATTCTATATCCACTATCCTTCAAACCTTCTTCGATACTATGAATAACGGACGCAAAAAAATGCGCCTGAACGCTGGGAACAATTACGCCTACAATAAAAGTTTTTCCGGATTTCAGTGCGGAAGCAAGTTTATTCGGACTATAATTTAATCTTTTCGCAGCATCAATAACCGTTTGCCTTGTTGTTTCACTGATCGCCGGGAAGCCACTAAGCGCCCTGGATACCGTTGAAACAGTGATATTCAATTCCTTTGCAATATCGTAGATGGTTGTTTTTTTCTTCAAGATCAAAGACTAACAAAATAGTTGCACAAGTATAAATAAAAAGACCGTTATGTGGGGTGATAAACCCCAAATAACGGTCTTTTAAATTCTACCAGTATACGCTGTATAGCGCAACGATAAGTCCGATGACAATTAATGCCCCAACTGCAAAACCCCTTGAAGTCCTGAACATTGCCGAATCAATCTCCAGTCCCTTGGGATTCACCTCTCCCTTGTTCTCAGTCAGACTGATGACGACCATTCCTAACACACAGAATAGAAATACAAAACCCATGCGGTCTAAAAATGGAATCTCGTATAACCCACCTGAATTTTTAACGGCGAAACCGAAGTCCGCTAACCAGGAAAGATCTGTCATGCCAGGTAAAAACTTAAGCAGCAAAGATAGCCCAAAGCCCCCAATGGTAGCGAATAATGCAGCATTAGAAGTGGTTTTTTTCCAGAAGAAGCCCAAAATAAACATGGCAAATATGCCGGGAGATACAAAACCTGTATACTCCTGAATGTATTGGAAACCACCTTTTTTGTCAATTCCCAAATGAGGGGCGATTAGTACGCCTAAGATCATGGAAACTATGATAGCTACTTTGCCAATGATGACCAAATTGCGTTCATCGGCATCCGGCTTGAGTACTTTCTTATAGATATCAAGCGTGAAAATAGTAGCGATGCTGTTCGCCTTTCCAGCCAGGGAAGCCACTACTGCCGCTGTAAGCGCAGCAAAGGAAAGTCCTTTCAACCCCGAAGGTAAAAGGTTAAGGAGCACAGGGTAAGCACGGTCAGGATTTACTGACCCATCCTGAAGCATTTCTGTTTGAAACGCACCATCCTTATACAGCACATAAGCTGCAATACCTGGAAGCACCACAATTACAGGCATCAGTAACTTCAAAAAAGCAGCAAAAAGGATTCCTGCGCGGGCAGTCTTCAAGTCCGCTCCCAGCGCCCGCTGTGTGATGTATTGATTACAGCCCCAGTAATTTAAATTCACAATCCACATTCCACCAACAAGAACACTCAATCCTGGAAGATCAATATAGTTTTCGTTGTCAGGCTTGAGGATCATATGGAAATGCTCTGAAGCCTTACTTGTCATCAGTTGATAGCCATTTAAGATTCCTTCAGTCCCATAGTGTTCTGATACCAGGCTAAGTGCCAGGTAGGTTGTCGCAAGGCCACCCAGGATCAAAAAGAATACCTGGATCACATCGGTATAACCAATTACTTTCATTCCTCCTAACGTAATGATGATTGCAAAAGCAGCAATCGCATACATACATAGTTCTAAACTAAAACCGGAAATGCTGCTCACTGCCAAAGCGCCAAGATAAAGAATTGATGTCAGGTTAACCACGACATACAAAAGCAGCCAGAAAACCGCCATAATCATTGCCACCGTTCCATTGTATCGCTGATGAAGAAACTGCGGCATGGTGGAAATCTTGTTCTTAAGATATACTGGAATAAAGAAAACGGCGACAACAATTAATGTTACCGCAGCCATCCACTCATAGGTAGCAATGGCAAGCCCCATTTTAAAGCCTGAACCACTCATTCCGATAAATTGCTCGGCAGAGATGTTAGAAGCGATTAAGGAAGCTCCGATAGCCCACCAGGTGAGAGAACCTTCTGCAAGAAAATAATCTTTCGAACCAGTTGCGGCAGATTTTTTCTTTCTGTAAATGTAGAGCCCATAGGCTGCCACAATTATGAAGTAAATTAAAAATACGATGTAATCCTTGGTATCCAGTACATTGGTTTTCATTAACTTGGTTTGTTAGGTTTAGTAATCGGTTTAATTAAATATACCTGTTGATCAGGTTCTCTAGATATTCTTGTTTTCCACTGCGAACTTCAGGCTCACCATTTTGTACTGCGTAATTCCTTAAATCCTCCAAACTCAATTTACCTTGTTCAAACTCGGCTCCAGAACCGCTATCAAAAGACGCATAGCGATCTGTTCTTATTTTCTTATAGTCTGATTTTTGAAGAATAGCATCTGCAGTGATCAACGCCCGCGCAAAAATATCCATCCCCCCAACATGAGCATAAAACAAATCTGCAGGATCAGTTGAATTGCGACGGATTTTCGCATCAAAGTTTACACCTCCGCCTTGTAGCCCGCCTCCTTCTAATATAATCAGCATCGCTTCGGTCAATTCGTTGATATCATTAGGAAACTGATCAGTATCCCATCCGTTTTGATAATCGCCCCGATTTGCGTCAATAGAACCCAATAAGCCACTGTCAACCGCAACCTGCAATTCATGCTGAAAAGTATGACCTGCCAAAGTTGCATGATTCACTTCAATATTCAACTTGAAATCTGCAAGCAAATCGTATTCCTGCAAAAATCCTCTTACAGTTGCCGCATCATAATCGTACTGATGTTTTGACGGTTCGCAAGGTTTTGGCTCAATGAAAAATGTACCTTTAAACCCTTGTTTACGTGCATAATCTTTTGCTGTGTGAAGAAATTTGGCCAGATGCTCCTGCTCACGTTTCATGTTGGTATTCAACAGACTCATATAACCTTCTCTTCCTCCCCAAAAAACATAGTTCTCTCCGCCAAGCGCAATTGTTGCATCTAAAGCGGCCTTAACCTGGGCAGCACCATGTGCTAGCACATGAAAATCTGGATTTGTTGATGCGCCATTCATATAACGCTTATGACTAAACAAGTTAGCTGTTCCCCAAAGTAATTTAACGCCACTGCTAGCTTGCTTTTGTTTTGCATATTCAACCAGAACCTGCAACCTTCGCTCATTTTCAGCGATATCATCTCCATAATCAACAACATCCACATCATGAAAGCAGTAATAAGGCAATTGCATTTTGGTAATAAATTCAAATGCCGCATCCATCTTATCTTTTGCACGCTCTACGGCGTCTTTTTTCTCATCCCAAGGGAAAACGTGTGTTGCACCTCCAAAAGGATCACCTCCATTACCGTTAAACGAATGCCAGTAGGCACAAGCAAATTTAAAATGCTCATTCATCGTCTTTCCTGCAACTATCCTATCTGCCTCGTACCACCTGAAAGCAAGTGGATTGTCACTTTGCAAACCCTCAAATTGTATCTGTTCAATTCCTTTAAAAAAATCTTTTGCTCCTGTTACTACTTGTGTCATGATGTTATAATTTTAAATTTACTTATAGTGCTTTATCTAATAGAAACTTCCATTCCGCATATAACGGTTCGTATGCTTCCGAATTCTTTGGTTCCAAATACTTAATTATTTCATGTCTGGAGAATGCTTCTTCTGTATCTTTGAAAATACCCGCCCCAATACCTGCGCCAAGGGCAGCTCCCGTGCTGCCATCATTTTCATATAACTCCACCGGAATTCCCGTCACATCAACGAATGTTTGTGCAAATACCTCGCTCAAAAATAAATTGGCCATGCCGGCGCGAATTACTTTAGGTTTCATTCCATTTTCCCGCATAATATCCAAACCATAACGAAAGGCGAATGCAATGCCTTCCTGTACTGCTCTAAAGATCTCGGGCTGCCCATGCAGATTTAAGTCAATACCCAATAACTGCGCCCCAGTACATTTATTATTCAGCATCCGCTCAACCCCATTGCCAAAAGGCAATACCTTCAAGCCTTTACTTCCAATTGGTGCAGTGGCTGCCAGTTCATTGAGCGCGGCATAGGAAAAGTTCGGAGCAAAATTATGCTTTGCCCATCGGTACATACTTCCGGTTCCATTGATACACAATAACACACCGGTATGTTTTTGTGCATCGGTAAAGGTAACATGCGCAAATGTATTTACCCGGGATTGAGGATCATAAGTGAGCGCATCGCTAACTCCATAAATTACCCCTGAAGTCCCCGCAGTTGCGGCAACCTCGCCCGGCTTCAATACGTTCAATGACAAAGCATTGTTAGGCTGGTCGCCCGATTTATATGCCACAGGAATTCCTTCCTGCATACCCAATAAGGCGGCAACGTCTGATTTCAGTAAGCCGTGAGTTGAAAACAGTGGCTTAATTTCAGGAATCAGCGCTTGATCGATCCCATAGTAATCTAACACCTCTTTTGACAATTCATTTTTACGAAAATCCCAGAATACACCTTCAGACAGGGCAGCAATACTGGTGCTAATATCACCGGTTAATTTCATCGCAATGAAATCTCCGGGAAGCATCGCTTTGTCGATCTTCTCGAAAAGTTCAGGTTCGTTGTTTTTTATCCAGGCTAGTTTTGACGCTGTGAAGTTGCCTGGAGAGTTTAACAAACTGTGTAAACAGTTTTCATGGCCGATCGCATCAAACGCTTGCTCACCAAGTTTTACCGCACGGCTGTCGCACCAAATAATACTGTCCCGTAAAACTTCTTTTTCCTTATCAACGACTACCAGTCCATGCATTTGGTAAGCAATACCAATTGCCATAACTTTTTTAGGATCGAAACCACCAGATTCGTTCAATCGACGGATTGCGTGAACAACATTATCCCACCAATCTGCGGGCGCCTGTTCCGCCCATCCTGCTTGTGGAGTTTTAATTTCTGTTTCTTCATCGGGAAATTGAGCTGTTGCCACTCTTTTCTGAGTAGCGATTTCAACAACTGAAACTTTTATGGAAGACGTGCCTATATCAAGGCCTAATAAATACATATGCCAATTAATTTTATGTTACTGGTGCAACCGTTTGCATAAAGGTAATTGTAAATTTTATAATCCCATATATTTTTTAAATAGAAATACATTTATTTCTGAACTCTTTCCGAGATTCTAATCAAATTGAGTTCTAATTATTCGTTGGCGCTAAGAAAAACCGTGTTTTAAGATGTCAATTGCTAACTTTAATTTTTAAAAGCATTTCACGGATCGGAATGAAAAACTTGATTAGTCCACCACACAGCAATTTTCCCGGTAAAAATTTAAACTTAATTTAAGTAGTGAAAAAAAGGTTAATACAATCGGTTGCATAAATTTAATTTATTTATTTAATTTAGAGCAATGAGCTCTGCTCAAATTAAGTAGAATTAACGATTTAAGTCAAACCAAATGAAGCAATACATACTTACATTGATCTTAGCGCTATGCAGCGCCGTTTGTTCAGCGCAAATTAAATTTCCCAGGCTGATCAGTTCCGGAATGGTTTTGCAGCGTCACACCAAAATTCCTATTTGGGGTTGGGCATCGCCCGGGGAAAAAATAGCACTAAAATTCCGCGACCGCGTATATACGACTACCGCGATCAAAAACGGAACATGGAGGATATCACTCCCTTCCCAAAACGCGGGCGGTCCGTACAAAATGGTTCTCATGGGAACCAACAAGATCGTGATCGACAATATTTTATTCGGAGATGTTTACCTATGTAGTGGTCAATCTAACATGGAATTGACCATGGGCCGCGTTATTGATAAATATCCAGATGAATTTTTAAAAACCGAACACCCCAACATCAGACAGTTCCTCGTGCCGGATGAGTATGACTTTAAGTCAGCAAGACATGACTTATCAAACGGAACCTGGGAAAGTGTAAACCAAAAGACATTATCCGAATTTTCTGCTGTTGCTTATTTCTTTGCTTTAGAAATCGTTAAAAAAAACAATGTTCCGGTTGGGATCATCAATGCCGCTCTCGGCGGCTCACCGGCACAGGCCTGGATCAGCGAAAAGGCGATCAAAAAATTTCCTGAATATTTAAAGGAAGTGCAAAAATTTAAAAATGATTTATTAATTCGGCAAATCGAAACAAACGACAAACGGTTAGCGGACAACTGGCATAAGAGCCTAAATAACAAAGATGAAGGTTTGAAGAAAAACTGGAAACTAAACTTAAGCGATACGGGCTGGGAAGAAATGACCGTCCCTGGATATTGGTCCGATGGACCCTTAGGTAAAGTGAATGGCATATTTTGGTTCAAAAAGCACATCCACGTCCCTGCATCCATGCTGGGAAAACCTATCAAACTTCTCTTGGGAAGAATAGTTGACGCAGATTCTGTATTTATAAATGGCAAATTTGTAGGTGCAACCAGTTACCAATACCCTCCAAGGAGATATCTTTTACATCCAGACCTTTTAACCCTGGGAGAAAACACCATTACCATCAAACTGACTAACAACGCTGGAGAAGGAGGGTTCATTAAGGACAAAAGTTATCAGTTAATTGCAGGGCTGGATACCATTAACCTGCAAGGCAAATGGAAATATCGGCTAGGAGCCAAAACAGAGCCCGCACCCTCACAGACTTTCATCAGGTGGAAACCGGTTGGTTTATATAACGCGATGATTGCTCCGTTAGTTAACTACCAGATCAAAGCGGTTCTATGGTACCAGGGTGAATCAAACACGGCCAAACCTTTAGAATATTACAGATTGATGGAAGGGTTAATCAACAACTGGCGAAATGAATGGAAAATTTCCAGACTCCCCTTTCTATTTGTCCAGTTACCCAACTTTATGGAACCAAAACTTACTCCTGCTGAGAGCAAATGGGCGGAATTAAGAGAACAACAACGCAAATTGATCAACATTCGAAATACCGCTATGGTTGTCGCCATTGACCTTGGCGAATGGAACGACATTCATCCACTAAATAAACGATCTGTAGGAGAACGGCTCGCCCTTCAAGCGGAAAGCCTTGTCTACCGCAATTACAATCTAGTTTCCTCTGGTCCGCTACTCCATTCACTCGAATCAAATGGTCATCAATTAACGCTCACATTTCTTTATACAGGAACAGGATTAATTGCAAAAGGAACCGATGAGTTGAGATACTTCTCAATTGCAGGTAAGGATAAAGTCTTTGTCTGGGCTAAAGCCCGCATTGAAGGCAATAAAGTTGTGGTATGGAGCGAAGAAGTCAAAAGCCCGATCTA
Organism: Pedobacter sp.; assembly: GCA_031179845.1. Lineage (GTDB taxonomy): Bacteria > Bacteroidota > Bacteroidia > Sphingobacteriales > Sphingobacteriaceae > Pedobacter. Next base: position 11,508 of record JAPSHM010000030.1, on the reverse strand, counting down.
TGTTCGCTATGCCTGGGCAGACAACCCCGAAGGTGCAAATCTTTACAACCGGGAAGGCTTGCCGGCATCTCCTTTCGAAATGGGATTGAAATAGATTTATAGTTCAGGAGAATTGAAATTAAAATCAAATTTCATTGGCAAATCACCAATAATAATTTACTTTTTTTTATACCGTTATATAGGTACATTCGTTCCATAGGCTGCCTTATGATATCAATACGATTTATAGTACTTGTTCCAATTTTGTTCCTGTCCATTGCCCTTAAAGCATCGTCAATATTGATATATATGGATGAAGACCAGAAGAATCATTTGAAGGCTTACGGAATTGCATATTGGGGTATCAAGCAACGAGCAGATGTAAACTGGCTTTTGAATTACCGAGGAGGAAGCTTCCTGATCAAATACAACAAAATCGTTGAAGCGGAATGCAAAACGCGGGGAGTATCCTATCAGATATTGGCAGACGCCAAAGTTACGGCAATACTCAATGAGATCAGTGATCCTGAAGTGAACATGGAGATGGTGAAACTGGAAAAAGCACCGAAAATTGCCGTTTATTCTCCAAAAAGTAAGTTACCATGGGATGATGCTGTCACCTTGGTGTTAACTTACTCAGAAATACCATATGAAGTATTATATGACGATGAAGTATTGAAAGATAAGCTGACAGGTTATGATTGGTTGCATATGCACCATGAAGATTTTACGGGACAATACGGCCGTTTTTGGAGTGCCTTTAGAAATGCAACATGGTATAGGGAAGATTTGAAAAACCAGGAAGCCGCAGCAAAAAGTAATGGGTATAAGAAAGTTTCTGAAATGAAGCTGGCCGTTGCCAAAAGGATTAAAGAGTTCTGTGCAGGTGGCGGCTTTCTATTTGCCATGTGCTCCGGCACAGATAGCTTCGACATTGCTTTAAGTGCGGAAGGCATAGACATTTGTGAAAGCATGTTTGATGGTGATCCGGCAGACCCTCAGGGCCAGGCAAAAATTAATTTTAACAATACTTTTGCGTTCAAAGACTTTCAGCTCGACCCAAATCCGGTCAATTATGAATTTTCGGACATCGACGTAACCCAAACCAGAACTCTAAGCCAAAGCAACGATTATTTTACTTTGTTCGATTTCTCAGCCAAATGGGACCTGATACCTACTATGCTTACCCAAAACCACGATAAGGTGATCAAAGGATTTATGGGCCAGACGACCGCCTTTAGGAAACAGCTGGTCAAACCAAATATCACCGTGCTTGGAGAAAATAAAGGAGCCGAAGAAGTCCGGTACTTGAACGGTGAAACTGGAAAGGGACAATTTACATTTTACAGTGGGCATGATCCCGAAGATTATCAACATGCTGTAGGAGATCCTCCAACGGATTTGAGCTTACATCCGAATTCGCCGGGATATCGTTTAATTTTAAACAATGTGCTATTTCCTGCAGCGAAGAAAAAGCCACAAAAAACCTAGTCATAGAAATTCCATTGCACCCCGAATTTGAACAAAATCCTGTCCTGCATAGGATACTGGTTGACGGTATAGTAACCTTTTAGCGGAAAGCCTTGGTTCACATAATCGCATTTTATAAATAAATTAGCTTTTCTTAAACTGGCCTTCACCCAAACATCCACAATAGGTGTAGTATCGAACATCCTATCGTCTCCAATATAAAATTGCCCGGCGGCAGGAGAATAGGAATAGTTTTTAAATGGCGTATTGTAACGGATATCGAATCCCACATTCGTCTTAAGGGCTTTGAAAAACGTTTGATTAATATAAAAGCTGTTGAAAGTATAAAACTCCGGTGTTCGCAGCACATTTGAATTATCGGTTTTTTGATAAACGATATAGCTATCCAAGTGAAACTTACCAAAGCTTAACTTTTTGCCCACAGCAATTTTCAACAGATTAAGACTTCCACTTAGCTGTTCCGGTGTTATAGTAAGACTATCCTGCAAATTCGCACCCGGCCCGGACGCCCGACTTCTAAAATACAGGTAATTGTTGATCAGATAGTAATTTGCCGTGGCATCTACCTTGTACTTGTCGTTCAGATATTTGAACGATAAATTGACAGTCTTCGTCCGGTCAAAATTATTCGTCCAATTGTAATGATTACCAAAATACCTGTTATACACTTCCTCGGGAGACTTATTTTCATAATAAGCACCAAGAACGACTCTACCCACCGCATTACTTAGCAAGACATTACTCTTCGCTTCGTATAAAAAATCGCCGATATTTCTTCCCTGAAAGATTTGTTCCACATTCACGTTCAAATCCATTCGGTTACTAAATCTATAGCCTGCCGCCCCTAAAAGGCTTATATTTTGGAATGAAGAGGAATAGTCGTAAAATGGCGTCTTGTCACTATACAACACCAACTGGTTGTAAGTGAAAAAATCGTGCTTTATCCCTGCATCCAATTTCAGTTCATTTTTAATGATCGATTTTGATTTTGCCCTTAAAAAGAAGCTATAGATAAACTCGTTTTGAATTCTACTATAACTCGTACTGTCATTTGTGAATGAGGCATCCGCTATCCCTCTGGGTAGTACTGTAAAATCATCGGCCTGATTTTTCTGAAAGGCATAGGAATTTTTATCGTATCTAAATGTGTAAACAACCTTATTTGTCGGCAATATTTTATCTGATATCTCCTGACTAGCACTATCTATACGCCCAACAAAATAGGACTGCCGCAAGAGAATAGAATTTTTACGCCATAGTTGTCTGGATTCATTTAAGCGTATGGGTTCAGCAATTCTATTGATCACCTGATCGGCAAACTGAGGGTCATAGATCTCTTCATTTGTTATGGAACCATTCTCATCTGCTTTTAGCGTATTAAATACTCCATTTACCCACAAATTATAACGCTTGTTATTCGACTGATACCAACTGAAAAGAGCAGCATTCAAATGGTCCCCTCTTTGACTGGCAAAAATGCCATTGGCGTCACTCCGGTTAAAATTAGCTCCGAAATTCCAGTTCTTGTTGATATTTTGCGAGTGAATTACTTTGAAAACCTGCTCAACATCCCCGGCAGAGACGTAATACAAGCTGGTAAAAGGCGTTCTTGCCTGATAATATTTGACGTCATCCTGCGTCATGGCATAAAAGTCAAGCGCATGAAAGCCGGCGTCAAAACCAATGGTTTTTGATGGCTCAAATAACAAAGGCATTGCAGCAAGCCCGAGGTTCCCTAAACTCGCCGTAGGCCTGCGTGGCTGAACAAGGACACTAAAATTGTGAAAGCCATTTAAACTGGTATCCAAGGGGACTGTTTGGATACTGTCCTTAGTTAACGCTAGAGTCGTATATCTGACATACCTAGATGTGAAAATAACAGAATCTAAACCGGCTTCATCTTTCTTTCTTAAAGAATCTAGTTCCTTGTTGTCCCTTACAGAAGTCTTTAGATCCTGTGCGGTAAGCCGCCCTGCTCCGACTACATAAAATACTAAAAGCAATAAAACAAGGCGTTTATACATTACAGCGTTTCAATTAATTGACTTAATATTTTTGTCATCTTTGGCTCGGCAGCTTTCGCCGTCTCCAGGATTTCTTCTAAACTTACAGGTTTCAATTGTTCAGTAAAACCCTCATCGGTTAATACAGAGATTGCGAATACAGGGACCTGCATATGATTAGCTACGATGACTTCAGGCACTGTGCTCATTCCAACAGCATCACCACCAATAATGCCAAGATATTTATATTCCGCTTTAGTTTCTAGATTTGGTCCCGTTACGGATACGTACACACCTTGGTGACAGGAAATTTTCTGCTCATGGGCAATCGTCATCGCACGCTCGATCAGCATCCGGCTGTATGGCTGACTCATATCTGGAAACCTCGGACCCAGATCCGCGTCATTATGACCTCTTAAAGGACTTTCAGGTTGCAAATTGATATGGTCATTGATGACCATCAGATCTCCTTTTTTGAAAGCAGGGTTTAGTGACCCTGCAGCATTCGATACGAACAAACAGTGTATACCCAAAGCTTTCATTACCCTTATTGGAAAAGTGATTTGCTGCATGCTGTAGCCTTCATAGTAATGCAAACGACCCTGCATTGCAACAACTTTTTTGCCTTTCAATGTCCCAAAGATTAATTTACCGGAATGAAACTCAAGGGTAGAAATCGGAAAATTCGGGATATTAGCATACATTAAATTGTATTCTATATCAATTTCATTAACCAAGTTTCCCAGGCCTGTTCCCAAAACGATTCCAACCTCCGGTTGAAAATTACTGGTCTTGCGCTTTATATATTCAACGGTTTCGTGTAGTGCCTGAAACATAGTTTAAAATCTTTTGATCAAATGTAGTTTTATCTTCTTCTTGTAACTCGATCTTTATCGGTGAATAAAAGACTGGTAAATTTAACAGTAATTCTTTGAATATAACATCTAATAAACGTTGTGCATCTTTTTCTGTTGTGATGATGATCTTTTCTTTTGTATCATCAAGAACGAAAGCACTTACCAACTGCTCAATTTCTTTTTTACTGAATTTATGATGATCTGGAAAATCGTAATGAACGATGCGTTGGGAATACCAATTCAATTGAGTTAACAGCGGTTTTGGATTGGCGATACCAGTTAAAAGGTAGACAGCGGTATTAATATTGATTGCGTCATAAGGTTTTTCTTCTCCGGAATATAAATGTTTAAGCTGTCCGTAGCTGATATAGGAAAAAACTATCTTAAAATCATCGTTCTGGTCAAATTTCCGAATACATCTTGATCTTTCCAGGGAAGTTAATTCTTCAGGGCCTTTAGTTACGAGCACTGCCTGCGCCCTCTTATAACCCCAAAAAGGTTCACGTAGGTTTCCCGCCGGTAGGAGAAACTGCGGCGTCAGTAGTTTTTGATATTCAAAAAGTACAATACTGAAGCCTGGCTTTACACTCCTGTGCTGGAATGCATCGTCCATTAGAATGAGGTCGTGACTATCTTTCAAAAGATTGATACCTTTCACTCTATCCTCGCAAACGGCTACAGTAATATTTGGAAATTTATTGTAAAACTGCATGGGCTCATCTCCGATGGTTTGCGCCGTAGCCGTGCCATCTGCCAAAATAAATCCTTTGGTTCGCCGTCCATATCCCCGGCTTAGGATCGCTATTTTATGCCCCGACAGGAGCTGAACTAGATATTCTGTTGCAGGGCTTTTCCCAGCTCCACCTATAACTAAATTCCCAACACATATGATCGGAATGTCGAAGCTGGTCGATTTAAACAGACCATAGTCGTACATTTTATTTCTCCATACAATTACCGCCCCGTAAAGGATCGAAAAGGGAAACAAAAATAATCTTAGATAGTTGATCATGTGCAGGTTCAAAAATAGGAATTATTCCAGCGTATTGTATCAAGATAATACATAATGCGCATTACCAGCGTAATAAATAAAACGTTACCTTTGCGGAAACAACTTATTATAACATGCTTAAAGGATTTTTTAACGTACCAGTTCCGGTTAATGAACCCATTTTGGGTTACGCACCAGGAAGTAAAGAACGTGAACTTTTAATGGCGGCTATCGCCGAAGCTCGTGCTACTCAGATTGAAATACCAATGCATATAGCTGGTGAGGAAGTTCATACGGACAACAAAGTAAATGTTACTCCCCCTCATGATCATCAACACATTCTAGGACAATATAGCAAGGGCGAAAAAGCCCATGTGACACAAGCAATTGATGCTGCATTGGCTGCAAAATGCAATTGGGAAAATTTAGCCTGGGAACATCGCGCAGCGATCTTTCTAAAAGCTGCTGACCTTATCGCAGGTCCATATCGTTATAAATTGAACGCGGCTACGATGCTTGGTCAGTCAAAGAATGCTTACCAGGCGGAAATAGACGCTGCATGTGAGCTCATAGACTTCTTACGTTTCAACGTAAGTTATATGGCGGACATTTACAAGCAGCAACCACCTGTCTCTCCAAAAGGATCCTGGAACCGGGTTGAGCAGCGTCCACTTGAAGGATTTGTCTTTGCACTCACTCCATTTAACTTTACTGCAATTGCAGGTAACCTGCCTACTTCCGCAGCTATGATGGGTAATGTCGTAGTATGGAAACCAGCAAACACACAAATTTACGCCGCCAACGTTTTAATGCAAATCTTTAAGGAAGCTGGATTACCAGACGGAGTAATAAATCTGGTTTATGTTTCTGGCCCCGATGCAGGTGATGTAATTTTCAGTCATCCCGATTTTGCAGGCATTCATTTTACTGGTTCTACCGGTGTTTTCCAAAATATCTGGAAAACGATAGGCAATAACATTCATAAATTCAAAACATATCCACGGATTGTCGGCGAAACTGGTGGCAAAGATTTTATTCTTGTGCATGGCTCTGCTGAGGCTGAAGCTTCAAGTACAGCCATCATTAGAGGTGCATTCGAATACCAGGGTCAAAAATGTTCTGCAGCTTCGCGTGTTTATATCGCCAGGAGCATTTGGCCTAAGGTGAAGGAATATATGCTTCGTGATCTTGCTACTTTCAAAATGGGTGGGACCGAAGACTTTAACAATTTTATCAACGCAGTAATTGACGGGAATTCCTTCGACAAATTGACTAAATACATTGATGAAGCTAAGCAAGATCCATCTGTAGAGGTTATTGCGGGTGGCAAATATGACAAGAGCAAAGGGTATTTTATCGAGCCTACAGTTATTGTAGTAGCGGATCCTAAATACACCACGATGTGCGAAGAGCTTTTTGGGCCGGTATTAACTGTATATATCTATGAAGATGCAGATTTTGACCGGGTATTGGAAATTATTGATACCACTTCAATATACGCGTTAACAGGTGCGGTGATTGCAAGGGATCGGTATGCAATTGAAAAAGCATCGTATGCGTTAAGGAACGCTGCAGGAAATTTTTATATTAATGATAAGTGTACAGGAGCAGTAGTTGGCCAGCAACCATTCGGTGGAGCAAGAGGCTCGGGCACGAATGATAAAGCGGGATCAATGATCAACTTATTGCGTTGGGTTTCTCCCCGTGCCATTAAAGAAACATTTGATATGGCGAAAGATTATAGATATCCATTTTTAGGTTAAAAAAAACAACCGTTCTCATCGGAGACAGTCTCCGACGAGAACGGTTAATTATTTACCCGATAGAGGTGTCAATTCCTGCAATTCTAAATACTGAAGAATTCAGATTATTAGTGTCACTCGATACGCCAAGATCACTGATCAGCCCAGTCTGCAAGCTGTAAGTCCATCCATGGAGACTTAGTTTTTTTCCATTTGCCCATCTATTCTGAACGATAGAAGTCTTGGTCAAATTGAATACCCCTTCAATTACATTTAGTTCTACCAGTCTGTTGGTTTTTTCTTGAGTATCAGTAATCAAATCTAACTCATCAGCGTGTAAACGGTAAACGTCCTTGATATTTCTAAGCCAGTTGTCGATAATTCCGAATTGGTTGTGGGTTAACGCTGCCGCTACCCCACCGCATCCATAATGTCCACAAACAATTACATGTTCAACTTCTAATACGTTTACTGCATAATCCAATACACTCAGCATGTTCATGTCTGTATGCACGACAACGTTAGCAATATTACGGTGTACAAAAATATCACCGGGATTGGTATTTGTGATCTGATTCGCTGGAACACGGCTATCTGAGCAGCCAATCCATAAAATAGGCGGCTTTTGACCAGCAGAAAGGCGATCAAAAAAACTAGGATCTTCTGACAGCGTAGCTGCAACCCAGTCTTTATTTCCTTGCAGTAAGCTTTCGTACGTTATTTTATCTTTGTTTGAACTTTCTAAATGTGCACACATAATATTCTAATTTAACTGTTAATCTCTTCTAATTCTTTACTATCTAATTTTGGTACGGTATATTGCTTCTTAATGTTTTCGAGCGTAACAATAATACCCTTGGTATAAGCATTGTGCTTATAATTGAAAATGGTTTCCAAAACATCCGGATCAATATACCGGGAATTGGTTCCATCAATAACCACATTCGTTTCTTTCGGGATCTTCGTCAAAACAACTTGTATTGCAGCTTTATTAAGGAAAGATACTTCCTCTGCAAGTTTGATCCTAATGTTCTTCTTGTCTCCTTCTTCCTGAATTTTATAAAAGAACGGATTACGCATGTTGGTACGAAGCAAATAAAATACCGAAAGCAACATCCCTACTGCAACTCCTTTTAAAAGATCAGTAAGCAATACAGCGATGATCGTTACCACAAATGGAACAAACTGATCCCAGCCCTTATGATACATATGCTGAAACAATGCCACTCTTGTAAGTTTATAACCCGTTACCAATAGTATCGCAGCTAAACAAGCTAAAGGTATCATATTGATAAGTCCCGGGATAAAAAGGAGTGACAAAAGTAACCAGCAACCATGAAAAATTGCCGACATTTTTGTTCTACCTCCCGCGTTTACATTGGCAGAACTGCGGACGATAACCGAGGTCATCGGCATTCCACCAACCAGGCCGCTTACGATATTTCCCGCTCCCTGCGCCATCAACTCCCTATTGGTAGGCGAAACACGTTTAATTGGATCAATTTTATCGATCGCTTCAATGCTTAATAGCGTTTCCAGACTTGCAACAACAGCAATCGTTGCCGCTACTACCCAGACTTTGCTATTAGTGATAGCGGAGAAATCTGGAGTGGTAAACAATCCAATAAATTCGGACCAACCATTAACTACTGGAATTTCTACCATTTGTTTTGCGCCAAGTGCATACGGTGTTCCCTGAAAAACCAGTGCCAGCGAAACGCCAATAACCACAACGATCAAAGGAGCAGGTACTACACTTAACTTTTTAAACTTCGGCCAAAAGAGCAACACAGCAATACTCAGTGAGCTAATTAAAATAGCTGCGACGCCAAAATGACTTAACGCATTGCCAATGGCAGAAAAGGTATTTTCATTGTCCGCCTGAAAAAAACTTTCATCCCCAAAGAAATTTGAGTCTACACCCAGGGCGTGCGGAAGCTGTTTCAAAATAAGCGTTAATCCGATAGCAGCAAGCATCCCTTCTATCACACTGGAAGGAAAATAATTACCTATGGTTCCTCCCTTTAATAAACCAAGGATAAGTTGCATCACACCAGCCAATACAACGGCAAGTAAAAAAACTGGGTAACCGCCCAGTTGTGCGATAGCGGCCAAAACAATTGCTGTAAGTCCAGCCGCTGGTCCACTAACACTTAACTGTGATCCGCTGAAACTGGCAACAATAATACCACCGATAACTCCAGTAATTAGCCCTGCAAATAAGGGTGCCCCCGATGCCAGTGCAATTCCCAAACACAAAGGTAAGGCCACTAAGAAAACAACGATACTGGCGGGTAAATCGCGCTTCAAATTCTTTTTTAATATATACTTCTTCACTTCCAACCTCGAAAAGATTGAGTTTCCACTTTGCATAAAACTATGTTTTAATGTTGTAACTAATTTTTTAAAAATTGCGTAATGATCCAAAAAGGATTCTACGCGAATAAAATTAGCAGCTGATTTGGAGGTGGGGTCGGCACGGAAGGGTGATAAGGGTCAACGTGCCGTTTGAAGTGATCTATGATGCTATTATTTAATCCAAAATGACTGAGTATGGCGGAAAAACTATAATCGTAATGCATGTCAACTTTAAAATCGCATAACTTTACTTTCACTTTCCCACTTTCTCCATCTGCACAATGCTCCACTTCGATCTGCATTATCACAGAGTTCATGAACTCTTTGTCAATATGTTTAAAAAACACCGGCGCACCAGAAATGATCATCTTTGCTGAAAAGATGCCCAAAAAAGCGATGATAATGATTAAACGATATTTCCTCAGGAACATTTATATACTATGTTTTTTTTCTAATAGTTTCCAAAAATAGCTCCAAAAGAAGCCAATTAGCAAATTGTCTTGTAAAAAAAATGTAATATAGTTGTGATAAAACACAGTTCAATTCTCAAATTTGTTTAAATGAAATTGCAAGATATAGATAAAATGATGCATTAAGCGTAATTTAGTCGCCATTATACTTCTGACCTGTTATGAAACAAATATTAGCCGCCGTTTTGTGTTTTTCCGCTTTCAATGTCTTCGCCCAAAGCAATAATGCGCCATCCTCTTACGATACGCATGACATTACCATAACAGGTTATTTACAAACGCAATATCAAAAGGCAGAATCAGCGGGAATATCTTCGTTTTCGGGAGGTGAGTTCTCAGAAAACTCCAACGAACGCTTTATGATTCGAAGAGGAAGATTAAAGATTGACCGGTCTGATAAATTTTCGAGTATTGTCTTTCAAATTGATGCTACTCAAAACGGCGTCCAATTGATGGATGCTTTTATTCAATTGCATCAACCTGATATCAAAGCATTGATGTTCACTGCCGGCTTGTTCAACCGTCCTTTTGGCCACTCTATTGTCTACTCATCAGGTTACCGCGATTTTCCTGAACGGGCACGAGTTTTTCAAACTTTAATGCCTAGAGAAAGAGATTTGGGTGCTATGATTGCATTCAAGCCTCAAGGTAGATTTTTTCATTTTCTAACTGCGGAATTAGCGGTAATCAACGGTAGTGGTCATACTTCCCGAGATTACGACTCCAGAAAAGATATTTTAGGGAATCTGGGCTTCAAATTCGATAGCCTTGCTAATAAAAAAATCCACCTCGGATTTGGTGGATCCTTCTACAATGGTTCCGTACGTAGTGATACTGATAGTTATTTTACAAGCACCGGATCTGGTTTTTCTAAAAACACCAGTCCCAACAACATTAATTGGTATGCAAAGCGCAACTATCTAGGCGGAAACCTTCAATTACAATATGACAATACCATTGGCACTACGCTATTTAAGGTCGAATATATTGAAGGAACACAACCAGGTATTGCCAGTTCAGAAACCATAACTGGTCCAGCTGCGACTCAAAGTTTTTCAAGTCAGCCAACTACTGACTTGTATCTAAGAGATTTTTCCGGATATTACATTTGGTTAAGCCACAGAATATTAAAAAGCAGATATACCGCACTATTGGCCTACGATTCGTACGACCCAAACGCAGACATCAAAGAGGAGGAAATCGGTGTAGCCAATAGCAATACGACTGCAGCTGACATCAAATTTAACACATTGGGTTATGGAGTAGCATGTCTGATAAATACCAGAATAAAGCTGACTGTCTATAATGAACATGTTTTGAACGATCCAACTCAATTACCCGGCTATCAAAACGACCTAAAGGACGATGTGTTTACAGTTCGACTACAATATCGCTGGTAAACAGAATATTCATGAAATTTCACAAATCAATTTTTTAATGGAGAATAAAATAGACTTACTGCGAAATCGAATAAACCAAGCTCAGGCTGGCGGCGGAGCAGCCCGGGTAGAAAGTCAACACAAAAAAGGTAAGTTAACTGCACGGGAAAGAATCCATTTTTTAATGGATGAAAATTCTTTTGAAGAGATCGGCATGATGGTTACACACCGGAGCACC
>JAPSHM010000029.1 GCA_031179845.1 Pedobacter sp. | reverse complement strand
TGTGTGGACCTGCCGTGACCACGTCTGTCATGGGCGATAACTCTAAATCCTTGATCTAAAAAAAACATCATTTGTGCATCCCAATCGTCAGATGACAATGGCCATCCGTGGTGAAAAAATATTGGTTGTCCTGCTCCAAAATCTTTGAAGTAAATTTCTGTCCCGTCTTTAACTGTCAACTTGTTCATATCTTTAATTTTTAATTGTTTGATTGATTTGATAATTCAAAGTTGGCGTTTTCCCTGATGTCCATCAATGGATGCATTGCGCTTTAAATTGTACTTTTTTCCCCTATCACTTCCATCACCATGCTTTACTGCAAAGCTGCCAATATACTTCTAAAATTGCTTGCGGAACGAAAGCGGAGAAATACCCGCGTTTTTTGTAAAGAAACGAACAAAATAGGCATCATCTTCATAATTCAAGCTATACGCGATTTCTTTCACGGTAATGGAAGTGTGAGCCAATAGGCGCTTACTTTCTAGTATAATTCTGTTTTTGATAATGTCATTTGGAGTGTCTTTGCTGAGCAAACTTATTTTCTTACTAAGGTTCTTTGGTGTGAGAAAAAGCATATCGGCATATTCGGCTACCGTATGGTGAGTTTTGTAATGCTGTTCTACAAGTTTGCTGAATTTCCTTAAAAATTGAACATCTGCTTGCTGTTCCTGCTCGGATAATTGATGCTTCTTTTTCCAGATTCGTGTCGATTTTAGGATAATCATCTTCAATAAAATTCGCAGCATTTCTTCGTTATTGGAGTCTTCAAGTTGCATTTCAAGCTGTATATCTTCGATGATCTTCTGTATATCTGCCGACTGCTTTTCATCCAGCTCAATAAACGGGACTTCAAATACGTTGTTATATAAAATACCATCACAAGCAACTTCCTGATCGTGGATTTCAATACAATAGAAATCTCTATTAAAGTGCAGCAGCATCCCTCCGCCTTCATCAACTCCATTGGGCTTAATGACTACCTTTGGATTTATAAATAGTAAGGAGTCTGTTTCTATTATAAATTCTCGAAAATCAACTTTGACCTTGTTGCCCTGGGGAACAAAAAGTATTTTAATATGGTCATGTACCGACGAAAGTTTATGCTCATCAAGATTTGAATGCGTAAATTCTAAATTTCCGAATTGTTTGTAGGAGAACTCTTTGATCATTTAACGGCAAATCTCTAAATGCTTAACACGCAAGCAAAATAAAGAAATTATTAAACAAACCTTGATTTAATAAACTTAAATAAGCATGTCTTGAAAGATGCTCAATGGAAGTAAAATTGGTATTCACGCAAAGTCCCCGATAAATGCTAATTTATCGGGGACTTTGCGTGAGCATATTTAATAACCGCTATTTTGCTTTAAATTAGGATTCACAGCAAGCTGTTGACTTGGAATGGGATATACTAACGTTTTAGGGCTTGGATCAGCAACTTTTTCCTGCCAGGCCATTAAAAACTTACCAAACCGGATCAGGTCCTGTCTTCTCCAACCTTCCCAGTACAATTCACGTGCGCGCTCGTCCAGTAAATTATCAAGCGTCAAAGACGGGGAAGCAGTCACCCCCCGCTTACTCCTGATGTTGTTTACCAACGTAAGTCCTTCTGCAAGCGAACCAACTCCACCTCTAAGCATTGCTTCCGCCTGCATTAACAAAACATCGGAATAACGAAATACCACCCAGTCGTTATTTCTCTGACCGACAACCCCATAATCAAATGCATACTTTAACGGCCTGATGCCCGCAGTCTCCAGCGTTGCACCGGAAGTGCGTATAGTTACTTCCCTGGTGAAAACCAATGGAGTATTAGGAGGATTCCGGGCCATCAGCGGCTGATTGGTGTTCCAATTATATTGTTGTCCGGCAAAAAAACCTACATTTTGACGATGGAACCCCTTTGTTCTGTTGTAGGTGGTATCGGCAGGATAATTATAATAAATGCCCCTCCGTTCGTCTGTTGCACTAAACTTATCATAGTAATCCGACAAGGTACACCAGCCATTCCATCCGCCCGGGTTCATGTTGTAGTGGGCGATGGTATTCCAGGTTCGATCTATGTTCCCCCCTCTTTCTCCATTCTTATTGTAAAGAGTGAAGATATTTTCAGTTGACTTTACATCATTGTCCGGGGCAAAATTATCAAAATACTTGCCTGTGGCCGACACGCTATAAAGACCTGTCATGGTAATTTCATTGGCAAGGCTAATCACTTTATCCATATCTTCTTTTGCAAAGGTGGGCGACTGCCGATTCAAAAAAGCGCCTTTGTTAAGGTAAATTTTCATGAGCAGGACCTTTGCTGCGTTTCTGTTGGCTTCATAAGCCCGCGTCGGTCCATTTAGCGGCAGACTGGTCAATATTTCAGTCAAATCCTTGATGAGGTAATCCATAGCTGCCTGCGGTTGCAAAACCTCTGGAGGTATCCTGAAGTCCTCAATAGAGGCGCCTTCTCTAATAGGTACTACACCATAAAGATCGAGCAGATCGAACATGGCCAATGCCCGTAAAAACCGAGCTTCTGCGGCTTGCTTCGCGTTAGGCTTATACCGCAGCACGTTTGAAGCATTATAAACTGCCGTACCCAGGCTGACAAAAGTATTGTTCATGTAACCGTTATCTGCATTCCAGGTATGTAGGTGAATCGCGCGGTGCATCCCGTTATCGTCCCAATCCCCACCCCGTGTAGGAGCCATCGCTGCATCAGAAGATACCTCCTGCATTACCCAGCGCTGCTCCTGCTGGTAAGGTACATTCAATGAAGTGTAGGCTGTAGTGAGCAAAGCACCCGGTTCAACATTTGATGCGCCGCCTTCCTGTAGCTCACCTTTAAATTCTTCGTTCAGCTTGGTACAAGATAATGCACCTGTGATGACTGAACCAATAACTGTTATATATAATAATGATTTTAATTTCATCTGCTTTTTTTTTTAATATGATCCAACTAATCCGGTGAAATATTCCACATTTACAGCGAGAAACTGACACCTAACAAAACGTTTCTCGACGGAGGGTAAGGCAAATACTCAATACCCAATGAAGGAATACCATTTGTAGCACCATCTGTGTTGACTTCAGGATCGAATCCCGTATAACTGGTAATGATAAAGAGATTCTGTCCTGTGAGTGAAACATTTAAGTTTTTAAGCGCAGTGCCAACATTGCCTAATCGGTAGCTTAAAGTCAGGTTAGCCAGCTTCAAATAATCCCCTTTCTCAAGGAACCTGGTTGAAGGTGCAGCAGAATTGGAGGTGGATTCTTTAACGGACTTGTCAAAGAATGCCGAGCCAATATTTCTTGAAGACAGGTTGCTTAAGCCCATGGTGGTAGCTGCCGTGTTGTTGAAAAGATAATGTCCCAGCGCACCATTCATATTCACAGCGAGTGAAAATTTCTTATACGAAACATTACTGGAAACACCCAGCAATGTGGTAGGATTCGGACTACCTGAATAAAATTTGTTAATAGCCGGGTCATTTCCAGTACTGCTGCTGCCATCAAGACCGCGGTACATACTTCTGCCTGTCTGTGGATCGATTCCATCATGAGCAGCCAGGTACCATACATTTAAAGGCTGACCATTAACCATTCTCTGCCCCAATACACCTGAAAAGCCCTGACCTCTCAGCGCTCCGGTCTCATAATAACCCACCAAACCACTTACACTATTTTTAAGAAAAGTAGCATTACCGGTAAGGTCCCAGGTCCAGTCTGTACTTTTAACGATCGTACCAGTTAGTGAAACCTCGATACCTTTATTGACAATCTCTCCATCCAGATTCACCCAGATCCGGCCGCCTGGAGCAGGCTGAGCAAGCGTCTGCTCAAACAAAGCATCCGTAGTCTTCTTATTGAAATAATCAACTGATCCATAAATACGACTGTTCAGGATAGCAAAATCAATCCCGGCATTTATAGTGGTTGAGGTTTCCCATTTGAGATCCGGATTGCCATAATTGGCCTGGCTGACACTTTGATTGCCAAAAACAAGGCGGTTTCGAGAAGCTCCGGATGGAAATTCCTGGTTGCCGGTTTTACCCCAGCCCAATCTAAGTTTCAACTGGTTGATATTGGAGTTAGACTTCAAAAAATCTTCCTGAGCGATATTCCATGCGACCGCTAAAGATGGGAAGACCGCATACTTGTTATTTTCACCGAACTTAGTTGAACCATCTCTTCGCAGCGTAGCGGTAAACAAGTAACGATCAAGATAATTAACGCCACCGCGTACAAAAAGAGATTGCAGTTGATTGGTTGGATTTCGGTACGAAGCAATGTCCCTCGTAGCGATCGGAGAATATTGCATGTAATCGAAATAATCAAGTCCCGAATAACGGAAGCCACCACCAAAAGAGATGTTGGTGTTGTAATTGTAGTCGAGATACTCGTAACCGGCTACGGCATTAATGCTCCAGTCTTCACTTACCTGTTTGTTGAAGGAAAGCATATGCGTCATCTGCATGTTCGTTTCTCCGTTATTCGAAATAAATGCCTGTTCATTATTTACCGCGGAAGGATCGATGAGCCCAGCTCTGTACATACCTTCGCGCATACCGGTTTGCCGCATCACACTGTAAATAAAACGATATTCCAAAGCATCAGTAATTTTATAATAAGGAGCCACATTAATCACCGTTGTATTGGTTACAGCCTGGTCTTTGAAGGCTTCCAGGCCGGTCAGTGGATTCCGGGTAGCAGTACTCACATAGGTCAACTCCCCGTTTGCGTCCCTCAATGGTCGGGTAGGATTCCATTGCAGTGCCTGTGATATCACATTACCCTCTGAACCCACCGTTGCGTTGATCGGCGCATACTTGTTGTCCATTTGTGTTAGGAACAAGGAGAAATCCACCCCAAGTCTTTTATTTTCCAGGAAGCGAAAATTACCAGTGAAGTTGGCTGTATATTTTTTCAACTGGGAAGTACGAATAATCCCATTTTGGTTTAAATATCCTCCCGACAAACGGTATTTTCCATATTCAGTACCTCCTGAAACATCAGTATAGTAATTTTGAGTGGTAGCATCCCTTGTAAGTTCCTTGAAGGCATCCACATTCCCACCGAAATCTGCATCAGCAGCTTCATCAGGCGTATAGTACTGTAAAGCCTCTCTAAATCTGGTTGCGTCCAGTACATCAGGAAATTCCCGCATGTTTGACACTCCTGCTGAAGCACCAACGGAAATTACCGGAGGGCCGGGCTTACCTCTTTTAGTCGTAATGATCACAACGCCATTTGCACCACGGGAGCCATATATGGCCGTTGCAGAGGCATCTTTCAAAATGTCCATACTCGAAATATCTCCGGGATTCAGATAAGTCAGTGGATTACCCCGGTCTGATGCAAATCCCCCGCGGCCTTCCGGCAGTGGCGAATTACCAGACATAGGCACGCCATCCAGGACAAATAAGGGGTTGTTACTCGCTCTGATAGATGAGTTTCCCCGTATGCGTACTGTTGCAGCACCGCCCGGCTGTCCGGTATTGTTGATCACCATTACACCAGGGGTCTTTCCTTGTATCAACTGATCCGGACTGGTCATGATCCCTTTGTTGAAATTCGTTTCGTTAATTGTAACCAAAGAACCTGTCAGGTCTTTTTTCCTGGCCGTACCATAGCCAATTACAACAACTTCATCCAGACCCTGATCTGTGCTCGGTTTAAGCGAAATTTTCAGGTCATTGCCAGTGATGGGCACTAACTTAACTTCATAACCAATAAAAGATACCTCCAAAGTCTGTGCGGCACCAGGTATGATCAGAGAAAAGGTACCATCCTTACCGGTCACGGTGGCAGAACTCGTTCCTTTAACCCTAATCGTTGCACCGATTAAAGGGAAGTCGGTCTCATCGACAACTTTCCCAGTCAGGACTTTTGTCTGGCCATAGACAATCATAGATGCGAGCAATAATGTCAACATCACAACACATTGAGTAAATAGTTTTTTTTTCATACATTTTTATTAGATGGTTGAAGAGATAGGCGCTGCCAATTGAAAAAGCCCCTTTTTTGAGCCAAAAAGTCCATGACTTCCTCGGAAGAGATGCTCAGGAAATTCATACGTTTATGTTTGGTAGTTAATAATATCACATAAAAATCAGCAAATGATTAATAAGAGCGCATTCTTAGCGTCTCATTTTTATATCATAGCGTATCTTTTTGATATTTTTTCATTATTTTTAGGTAAAGAGCAAGGGGGCTTATTATGTCCACCGTCAATCCCCTTACCCAATAATTGTTAGTATTAGAAAACGCCTAATTAACCAACATGGACCTAAACTTTACTAAAACAGAAATTAATATTTTGCTACATGAAGTGTTCGCTGAAATGAACAGTATGGCAAGGGAAAAACAATTACAATACGATCTTTTACTACCTCGTATCGCTCTAATCGCTTTTGTTGATCAGCATGCGCTTAGGGAAGCACTTAACAGCCTAACCTATAACGCTGTTAATTATGCAGAAAGAACGGTCAGCATTAAACTGGCCACATTTAATAGTGATGACAGAATGTTTACTATTGAAGTTAGAAACGATGGATCGCCCATCCCTACGGAAAGAAGATTGCGCTCACATGAACTGGCAGAACTGCAAAACGGCTCCTTAACACTGATACAGGATGAAGGTAGCAGCCACCTTTTACGATTGTCCATTCCTATTATACAAGATCAGGCCATCGTTGGGCAATCGGCCCAATGTCAAAGCTTCGATGGAGGTGTATTGAACAAGGATTTTATTGGTCAGCTCAAATCCACTATCTATAACAATGTCTCAGAAATTGAATTAAATGTAAATGTGCTGGCCAAACTGATGAATATGAGTCGGCCCACCTTATACAGGAGGATAAAAGGACTTTCCGCCTCAACCCCCAATGAGTTGATTAACATTTCCAGACTGAAAAAAGCAGCAGAGTTATTGTCACAGAGAACCTATACCATCACCCAGATTGCGGCAATGGTAGGCTATTCCGTTCAATCAAACTTTTCAAGAGATTTCCACAAACACTATGGCATGTCACCTAGTTTATATATGGCTAAAATTAGCGGAACAGGAAACTAATTAATCAATGTGTAATAAAGAGGCCCGGGCATAGCCCGGGCCAAATCTAATAGAAGGACTTTTATTAAAATTTACCTTCATCTTCCACTGCTTCTTGCCAGGTTTCCCATTTTGGTACGCTGGCGTCATACCCATCATAGCCATAATTTTGACTTAACTTCCCCCGGTTATTAGCAGTTATCGCTGAATTCGGTATAGGCCAATACAGGTTGCACTTGTCCATTTTATAGTTAAATGTTCGATTGTTGGAATTGATCCCTCCCCTGTTGTACATCCCACCAGTCGTAACAACGCGCTTGTACCAATAGCTACCTCCGCCCTGATCTGTGCCGGAGTATTTGTCATAGGTATTTACATTGTAGGTATTCCCCCATTCATCAGGTTTTCCACTTAACGCAAGACAATAGGAAACACGGCTTAATTCCATATGACGCCATTCTTCCAGATACAGCTCCCGGGCACGTTCGTTCATAATGTCGCCAATTGTAATTGTACTATAAACCTGGGTACAGCCCGCTCTTCTCCTTATTTCATTTACATCATTCATCGCGTTTCCAACATTGCCCAAATAGAACTCAGCTTCTGCGCGTAATAAGTAAGCTTCAGCCAATCGATAAAGATACCAGTCGCCGTTGCTTCCCTTGGTCGCCCCAGCGTAGGCATTACTTGCCTGATTTGCTTCTGCTTCCGCATCAGTCATAAATAATTTATAATGCGGCCAGTTGAACCAGCAACGGATGGTATCGGCGCAAAGAAGTGCATTTGTAGTAGGATGTCTGAGTTTTAGATTTTGACCGCGATAAGTTGTAGATACGGTCCCGTATTTAATCGAATCCATTCTGCCCCAATTGCCCACGCTACTATTATGTCGAAGGTCGTCATTATCCTCTACTCCATTAACAACCCACAACCCACGTTCCGCAAAAGGTGTAGGACGGAAAGTGCCGATACCACGCCCAATGGCCCTGCCGTAGTCAAGGTTTGCACGGTAGTTTGAATTATTACGTGCGTAAAGATCCACTGCGTTTTTCCCGTCTGGCGATTGTACACTACCGGAATTATAAAAAGGGCCGAAGATACGCATGGTGGCAAATGCAATGTTTGACTGTCCGCCGCGGTTTGGCATGCCCATGATGACTTCCGAGTTAGTAGCGATAAGCTTGTTTTCAGGGCGATGTAAATCCCAAATTACATTCCGTGTGATTGGCCAGGTCTTGGACTCGCCTCCTGGATAGAAGGTTCCGCAACTAGTTTTCATCAACGCATATCCCGACTGATTAATTAATATGTCAGCCTGATCTTTGGCTTTTTGAAACTGTCCGGTAGCCAGGTAGCACTTGATCAGCAACATCCGACAAGCGCCTTTGTTAACCGTCCCAATATACGTGATGTCTTTTTGCTGAGGCACCCACTCAACTGCCAACTCCATATCCTTTGTAATCATCTCCAGAATTGCAGCCTTCTTTGTACTACGATAATTCTGTTTAGGCACTTCTAATATTTTGGTGATCAGCGGTACATCACCGTATTGGAAAACCAGCGCAAGATACCGGAACGCCCGATGAAAGTAAGCCCGTCCCTTGTAAGTATTTTTAATTTCTTCGCTTAAACCTTTCACGTTATCTACATAGGTAAGTATCGTATTTGCGTACTTTATACCACTGTAGGTCTCATCCCAATAATGATTGATGTAGTTGCCATCATTGGTCGATGGACCTGCTGCTCCCCCCGTTGGCTTGAGGCCGTCGGCAATATTGAAATTTACACTGTTACCATCAACGTCCGTTTTACCATAAACAGCCATATCCGAAAACATGTATTCTGTCCCAATAACTACGGAGTTGGTACTCGCTGAAGTATTCGTCCAATAAGAACGTATATGACGGTCACTCACAGCTAAAGCGGCTTGCAGACCAGACTCTGTACTAAAAACAGTTGTAGGATCATAAATAGAAAGTGGATCTGGATTTAGATAGCTTCTCTTACAAGCCCCGGCAAATATGGAAATGCCTACAATGGTGATCAGTATTGATGCTGACAACTTCCTTCTCTTTTTGTAATGTTTATATGCTAATAAGTTCATCTCGTTAATTTTTAAAAAGTTACATTTAATCCCAATGAATAAATACTTGTGGCAAGACCGCCCGTTTCTGGATCGCCATACTCCCAATTGTTCTGCCATACGGCCACATTGCGAAGAGACCCGAAAATCTTAACGCGTTGGATATCCCATTTACTGGTCAGTGCTTTTGGTAAGGTGTAACCGAAAGCCACATTTTCGAAGCGAATAAAGGAGCGGTTGTAAAGTTGGTCTGCTCCGGCACCTGCAGGTGACATCGCATCAAGCCGGGCGTATTTGTTGGTTGGATTTTCGGGCGTCCAATAGTCTTTAGCGAACGTATTAAAATTGTAAGTGATCAATGAGCCGCCATTGTCTTTATTAAGGTATTCGCCGGCAAGACTCTTATGCCCCATATAAGCGTAAATGTTGAAAGATAGGTTTAGGTTTTTGAATAATGTAAAGCTATTACGCAACTGCCAGTTAATTGGGGGAGCGGTTTGGCCTAAAAACTCCCTGTCGTTGTCGTTATAAACCGGGGTAACGCTGCCGTCTGTATTAATTCTATCGTCGGCCGTATAGTTATTGGCGATCTTTGGGTCACCCGGCTTCTGATTGTATCGCTTTGCTTCCTCCGCTTCACCTACCTGCCAAATACCGGTAACACGGTAATTCCAAATCGCGCTGATTGGTTGTCCGATGAACCAACCATTCGCTTTGTCATCCATTTCTTTTTGACCGATGATATTTCCTTGGAAGTCGAGTACATTTTCGTTCTGATAGTAAAGATGTTTAATGGTGTTTTTCACGTAGGAAAAGCTTAAGTTAGTTTGCCATTCAAAATTCTTCCTTTTGATATTTGTAGAGTTGATCGCAATATCGACTCCCTTGTTCTGCACTTCGCCTAAATTAGTTGTGATGTTTGGAAAACCGGTGAAACCCGGTAGGCGCTGCTGCATGATCATGTCGTGCGTACGCATTGAATAATGATCAATTGATCCTGAAATCCGGTCATTGAATAGACCAAAATCAAGCCCGAAGTTCCATGAAGCTGTTTTTTCCCATTGCAAATTTGGGTTTGCCATACGATCTACCAATAGATATTTCATTTCCTGCATGGTAGTTCCAACTACATAGCCCATCGTTGCACCACTGCCTGAACCCAGATTTGCTAACGAAACATACGGATCCCGAAGCGAACGATTTCCGTTTTCTCCCCATGATGCACGCAATTTACCATAGCTCAAGATCCTGTTCGTCTTGATAAACTTTTCATTAGTGACCGTCCAGGATAGTGCCACCGCAGGAAAGACTGCATAGGGATTGTTCTGTCCAAAAGCTGAGTATCCATCCCGGCGGACAGTTGCCGTCAGCATATAGCGGTCATCGTAGGAATAAAATGCCCGTGCTAAAAGTGCATCGGCAGTTTCCCTGGAATCGTAAGTAGAAAAGTTACTGTTTTCTTTGGTCGCATTGGATGTGTTGTGGAAACCAAGTGCATCGGAAGGCAGGATATTACGGGCTTCAATTCTATCCTGCCAGTAGTTGCGCTCTTCCGCTTCCTGAACCAAAGTAAGCGTCAAACGATGCTTTTCTGCAAACGTCTGCTCCCAGGTCAGGGTGTTGTTCAATGACCACTCGAAGCGCTTGGAATGCTCACGATCCACACCCCGGTTTATGGGCAAGGATTCTGGCATAGAGGCCGACATGAAATAACGGTTGTAAAACCATTGGAAACGTGGGGAAGCATTAAACGCGTAGGTAATGTTGAAAGGTAATTTCACCTTTGCACTAAATATGCTGTTTAGAACAGTATAACCTTTTTCAAGTTCCAGATACTGTTTGTTGAAATCGTAATTATGCCCTCTTCTTATATTTGCATCTCCCATAGGATATTGAGACAGGCTTCCGTCCTCGTTCCTGTAATGACTAAATGGGGAATTGCGTATCTGGTTGGATTCCCAATAGTCGAAACTCAAACCTGGTTGCAGATCACCGTCGCTGCGATCCTGGAAGTTTATATTTGCGCCAATCTCCAGCCACTTATTCACCGTACCTTGTAATTTCAAATTAGAACGAATGGCCTTATAGTCATTATAGGACACTGCGCCTTCATTTGCGAGATAACCCATCGACATATAATAGTTCATTTTTTCATTGGCGCCTGATACACTGGCATTATAGTCTTTATTCTGACCGGTACGAAAAGTGTGGTCATACCAATCGAATGTACTGCCCGCCAGATAATCTTTCAGCACTCCGCCTTCAAGCCCCAGGCGTCTGGCATATATGCTTGCATCAGACTCCCCTGTGCCATTTGTACTATATGCCCGCCATTGTTCAAGCGACACTCCATACTTACTCAAATTTTCTGGACGATCGTAAAACCCCGGGCGACTTGAAGTTGCAGTAGTCTGGTAGGCCTCGTAATTCCCGGAGGTGGCATTTTTACCATAAGTAGGCGTTTTGTACCAGTCTTCACGATACTTCATGTATTCCTCCGGTCCGAATACTTCCCGGTAGGAACTTTTCTCGGTAACCCCAACGTTAGCGTTGAAATTGACAACAGGTTTTCCTTGCTTTCCCTTTTTAGTGGAAATGATGATCACGCCACTTGCAGCTCTTGATCCGTAAACAGCTGCCGCCGAGGCATCTTTCAAAACATCAATTTGTTCGATATCATCAGGGTTGATCTCCGACAACTCTCCGTAAAAAATCATACCATCTAAAATGATCAGGGGCTCATTATGACCTCCTTCCGTATAAACTGAACGTTGTCCACGTAGCTGCATTGAGCCGCCTCCTTTTGCCGAGGCATTATAACCGACACTTAATCCAGGCGTCCCACGAAGAATATCCTGCACTGTTCCGGGATTTTCATTGGCTATTTTATCTGGCCGGATCTGAACAACGGAACCCGTGAGGTCCTTTTTTCTCATCGTGCCATACCCAACAACTACGACATCATTAAGCGTCGAAACATTTTCGGTTAAGTGTATATTTAATGAACTTTGATTACCTACAGGCAGCTCCTTTGTATCGTATCCAGTATAGGACACCTGTAAAACTGCATTTTGGGGAACATCTAATACGAACTTTCCGCTCCCATCTGTTGAAGTGCCAATTGTAGTATTTTTAATCCTGATGCTAACGCCAGCCAAAACTTCATTTGTCTTGGCATCATAGACGGTACCATTAATTCTGCGGGGGCTGATCTGCGCCATTGCGGTGGACAAACAGGCAGCTGCTATAAAATTTATAATCAACGCGATACACGTCAAAAAATTCCATTTAATTTTCATACATATTTATTATTAACGAATTGTTAGAGATTAAGAAATGTCGAAGAACGCGCGTAAACGATAACGCTAACAAATTCTCGGATTGCTACAGAAACAAGAATGCAGGTTTCATATTCATTGTTATCATTTATTAGGGATCACGGATCAGCGTGTTGGAACTTGATGCCATAAGATATAAGAGCAACACTTTCAAGTTGATGATCATCAATAATTTGGCTGGTAAACGCCGCGATGTCTGGTTCACATTCATAATGCTATATTTGGTTATAGCAAATTAAACGTAAAATTGACGGTTAAACAGGGGGTAATCTGGTAAAATTTAGGGGTAAATTCGTTTTTCAGGCAGAATTGGTTGAACGGGATTCCGCAACTTTTGCGGTTCTTTACTTTTTATTGTTATAAAAACTTAACA
Source organism: Pedobacter sp. (assembly GCA_031179845.1). GTDB lineage: Bacteria > Bacteroidota > Bacteroidia > Sphingobacteriales > Sphingobacteriaceae > Pedobacter. Next base: position 10,086 of record JAPSHM010000029.1, on the reverse strand, counting down.
TACCTGATTTTGATTACGCTTGCAAAGGCTATATCTTTGAGCCACACATTAAATTCATGCAAGCAGAAATTCCTACAGATGCAGAACTACTGGAAGGTCTCAAAAATGGCGAGCCAGGAACATTCGAAACTCTGTTCAACCGGCATTGGCAGGAGCTTTACAAAAAGGCCTACCGGAGGTTGCGTGATCAAACTGAGGCCGAAGATATGATTCAGGATATTTTTACGAGTATTTGGGACAGGCGCTATTCTTTGGAAATCAACAACTCCCTGGAAGGCTATTTACACAATTCACTCAAATACAAGATTATCAAATGGATTGAGCGAAAAAATCTCTTTGAGGAAGCCTCTTCACATCTGCTCCACAAAATGGAAGAGATTGAAAACACTATTTTTGATACTATGGCAGCTTCAGATGTGAAAAAAACGCTTGATGATGCTGTCCAGAGTTTCCCCGAAAACATGCGAAAGATCTTTATGCTTCGAGCCGAAAATTATTCCATCTCCGAAATCGCTCTTGCATTGGGCTTAGCTGAACAAACGGTAAAAAACAATACCACCGAAGCATTACGCCGTTTGAAAGTGTCAATCTCAGCTCAGCACCCCGATTTAAACAAATCTTTCCTCGCAGCTTTGGCCGCCTTAATGGTAAGTTAACAATTAAACAACATTTTCTTGAAGTACTTTCAAGCCTCCAACCGCACTATGTAGTTATAAAAGCCGCATAGTGAAAGTATCATTTTTTAAAAAACTTCTCAAAAAATACAACAGTGGAACAGCCGAACCTGCAGAACAGTTTGTGTTGGATACCTGGTACGAGTCATTTGATCATGATCAGGAGATTAGCATTCCAGGGCTTTCTGACAGGACTGAAGCTGAGCATACCCGCTTGAGAATTTTCAATAAGATCCACACTGTAGACCGCAGTCTGCCTTGGTATCGCAACAGCTGGCTACAATTTGCAGCATCTATACTAATCATCAGCGGAATCTCCCTTGGTTATCTGAAGTTCCAGGATAAAAGCACAGTCGAAGAGTCTGTAAGTGTTGTACAAGTGTATCAAACCGGACACAAGGAAATCAAAAAAATACTCCTGCGGGATAGCACTGTAATTTGGCTCAATGCCAATTCCACACTCCGTGTTCCTAAAAGTTTTGGAAGTAAAGAACGAAGGCTTGCGCTAACGGGAGAAGCTAATTTTGAGGTCCAACGTGACACTTTGCGACCTTTCCTTGTAGATACCCGGGCAATTCAGGTACGCGTACTGGGTACGGCCTTCAACCTGCGTGCATATCCAGAACTCCAGGAGGTCAAAGTAAGCGTTAGCCACGGACTTGTGCAGGTTAACAAAGGAACCCGCAAATTGGCCGTATTAACTAAAGACCGGAGTCTGCAATATCATAGCCTGAGCCAGAACTATGACGTACAAGATATTAAAGCCGAATCCAGCCATGCCTGGATTACGGGTCAGAACAAATTGGAAAAAGCCGGTTTCAATGAACTTCAGCAAGCCATGCTCAATGTATATGGTCTAAAAATCAGGACTAAAAACAGAAAAGTTAAAAATTTTAAATATAACATCACCATAAGATCAAATCAATCCCAAAAGGACGCGCTCTCCATGCTCATGCGGATACTAAACAAAAACTATAAACAGGAGGAATCAAATGAAATAATCATCTACTAAAAAAAATCCTGGCAAACTCAACGAATTTGCGCAGGATAGTTGTGCCCGCAGTATAAAGTTTGGACGCTGTACTACTGCCGGCCTTAGCAATGGAAACAAATCAATTACTAACTATTCAAAGCTATCGAACTGAAGGCGCTTATCAAAGCGCAGACCATAGTTTTGAGTCAATAAAAATTAAATGAAACACAAAAAACTGCTGCTGCAGGAAATTATGCGCGTTACACTTGTTACAACCCTGGTCACTGTATTAACAACACAGTTACTTTGGGCCGAGGGATCCAGAGGTCAGTCACTCAATATGCGACTGAATGTATCCTATGAAAAAATCAAATTGTATGAACTCTTCCAGAACATACAGTCGAAAAATAAAATAGAGTTTGCATTTACAGACGATCTGAAATTAGAGCAGATTGTGGTCAGCAACATTCATTTCGAAAAACAAAAATTAGCGAGTGTATTGAAAGCAGTATTATCGCCATATGCTATCGGCTTCCAGGAAAAGAATGGCGTAGTTACTTTATTTAAAACGCAGGTTCCAGGAAAGATTAGCGGAAAAATTTTAGATCAGCAAGGGATGCCCATGGTTGGAGCCACCGTCAAAGTGATCGAACTTGGAAGAACAGTAACAGCTGACGCCGACGGAAATTTTAGCTTAAACGTGGTACCTGGTACCTATAGCGTAGAAGTGAGTTATTTGTCATTTGGGACACAACGACGCGTTGGAGTTGTCGTAGCGGAAGGCAAAACCGTAAATGTTGACTTCACGATGTTGGATGAGCTGAGCAAATTGGAAGAAGTTGTAGTGGTTGGTTACGGAACTCAAAAACGAAAAGAGGTGACTTCTGCAATCGCAACTGTCAAAATTGAAGATTTCAATAAAGGTGCTTCAAGATCTCCGATGGATCTAATTCAAGGTAAGGTACCAGGCTTGAACATCACCAGACCGCAAGGCAATAACCCGAATGCCGGAGTTTCGATCCAGCTTCGCGGGGTAAGTTCCATCACAGGAACCAGAACGCCACTTATTGTCATCGATGGCATACCCGGCGGTAACCTGGATTTGCTTCAGCAAGATGATATTGAGTCGATAGATGTATTAAAAGACGGATCCGCTGCAGCCATTTATGGAACAAGAGGAAACGCAGGGGTAATTTTGATCACGACTAAAAAAGGAAAGGCAGGCACTGCTCAATTTGATTTCAATACTTATTTCCAAAAAGACTTTATAGACAAAAAGCCAGACTTTCTATCCGCAGATCAATGGAGGTCAAAAATTGCAGCTGGTCAGCCAAAAATGGAAGATTATGGTGCTTCTGTTGATCTGTATAATGAATTGATCAATAGCGAAAACATAAGCCAATACCACAATCTATCGGCAAATGGAGGTACGGAAAAGTCAAACTATAGAGCGTCATTGTACATGAACGACTTCGAAGGAATTGCGAAACAAAATAAAAGAGCGCAGTGGGGTGGCCGACTTAACATCAATCAAAAAGGTCTTCAAGACAAATTGAACCTGCAGATCAATATGGTAACCAATCTCAACAAAGCAAATTTGCTGGGTGGAAGTGGCGATGACTTCGAACAAGCCGTAATCTGGAATCCAACTGAGTCGATCATGAAGCCAGATGGAACTTTCAATAATCCTAACGACCGCTACAATCCACTATCCAGGTTGGCCAATCGCATCCATGAACGGAATCAACAAACCTTTTCTGGAGATGCACGGGCGACACTGAACCTAATAGACGCGCTTTCCTTCTCAATGTTCGGTTCATACCAACGGGATAACTTCAATGACAGAAGATTTCGTTCCAAAGATGACTGGGACCAACGTACAAGTACAAATTACCGGGGAATGGCTCATGCCCGAAAAGATAATGAATTGAACTGGATGACAACTTTCGAACCTACGGTCGAATTTAAAAAAACCTTCAACAACGACCACAGCATCTCTGCAGTTGCTGGTTACAGTTACCAATATTTTACTAGAGAAAGATTCTTTGTTAGTAACAATGGGTTTACTACCGATGCCTTCCTTGACTGGAACCTGGGTGCCGGAAATGCAAATGGTAATATTGCTTTACCAAGACCAGAAATTGGCAGTTTCAAAGAAGACGAAACTTTAATTGCATTCTTTGGAAGGGCTAATTATGGATACAAAGGCCGCTATTTTGCACAGTTTATCCTCCGTCGTGAAGGATCCTCAAAATTTGGTGTCAACAATAAATATGGAAGCTTCCCTGCCGCCTCTTTGGGATGGATGCTCAGTGAAGAATCATTTATAAAGAACCTTGCTGCCATTAGCACCTTAAAGTTGAGGGTTGGTTACGGTGTAACGGGAAATGCTGGAATTGCAAATTATCAATCTTTGATCACATTAGGAACGGGAGGCGTTTATCCACAGGACGGCACATTTTACCAGACCTATGGTGCCGGAAAAAATCCAAACCCTGATTTGCGTTGGGAAAGAAAAGCAGAATGGAATGTTGGTTTAGATTACGGGTTTTTGGGCAACAGGATATCCGGATCTATTGACTTTTATAACCGGACTACTTCAGACCTCTTGTTTAAATACGTGGCACAACAACCGAGTTACGTTAGGCCCGATATTTATACCAACGTGGGCGAAATTAAAAACAGGGGCGTGGAAATTCTCATCAGTGCTACACCAATTAGAAATAAGAGTTTCCAGTGGACTGTCGACCTGACCGCCAACTCCCAATTCAACAAGCTTAGTAGCCTCACCAATGATGTATTTAAAGCAACGTCCTTGTACTTTGCGGATATCCCGAACCCTGGAGCTATGGGTCCGGCAATCAGAATAGATGAAGGTGGCGTACTTGGAAATTTTTACGGCAAACGCTTTGCGGGATTCACAGATGCCGGAGCCTGGTTATTCTATAAAAAAGATGGCACAGTAGCGGAAGCATCTCAAATGACAGAGGAAGATAAGACGATCATTGGTAACGGTGTGCCAAAGTACAACCTTGCCATGAGCCAAACGCTTCGTTATAAAAATTTCGACTTAACTGTATTCCTAAGAGGTAAATTCGGATTTGACATCCTCAACCTTCAAGACCTTTTCTACGGTAACAAAAGTTACCTTCCTAATAACGTATCCAATTCGGCATTCGAGAAACATGGCGCTTTAACTGCGGCGCCACAGTATTCCGATTACTATGTGGAGAAAGGTGATTTTGTTAAATTAGACAACATCACCCTTGGATATAATTTTAAAGTTAAAAGCAGCTACATCCGTAACCTAAGGGCCTTTGTTACCGGTCGGAATATCCTGACGATGACAGGTTACAGCGGACTTGACCCGGAGTTGGAAGATACAGGTTTGACAACAGGTGTAGATTCCAGAAGCTTCTATCCTAGAACAAAATCATGGACCGCAGGATTAAGTATCGGATTTTAACGCAGCAAATTTTTAGCATTTATAACATAGCACAACAATGAAACAACATATAAAGAAGACCGGTTTTATCGTTAGTCTGGTAACCACATTGGCAATAATAAGTTCATGTACCAAATTAGATGAAACGCTCTACAGCGAAATTTATAAGACCAACTTTTATAAGAACAGAGTCGAGGTGCTGCAAGGCGCATTACGCCCAATAACCCATTTGCAATCGTGGCTCGCACCAATTCGGGGCGATGGATATTATTACCATGCGGAAATGTCGGCCGACCAACTTGCCTGGCCGCAAAAAGGTCGCCATGCATATGACAATGGAGATCATATCCGGCAGCATTACCACAGTTGGACAACCAACGAAAATCGGCTTACCAATGCCTGGGCGGGGATGTGGACCGGCCTCGGCTACACGAATGCTGCAATTGAAGATATCGAAAGTATTGATGCCGCCAGCATAGGAATGGACCCGGCAGAAATTAAATCAATTCTCGCAGAGCTACATGTACTCAGAGGTTTCCATTACATGAAATTAATGGATATGTGGGGTAATATTCCAATTGCAACAAAAGTCGGAACCCCTAAAAACCCGCCAACCGCACCCAGGAAAGAAGTGTTTGAATTTATCAAAAATGAATTAGAGACCTATGTACCGCAACTAGCACCATACAGTTCTGCTTTAGTTGGCCGAATCGGTCAGACTGGCGGCTATGCCATGCTTGCTGAACTGTATCTCAATGCAGAAAAACTCACCGGTACTCCTATGTGGGACCAATGTATTAGCGCCTGTAACAAAATTATGAGCGGTGAGGCAGGTGGTTTGGGAGGTGCACCGAAACTTGCCAATAACCTGACTGCTACATTTGCCAACACAAATAGTTCAGCGTCCGAAGCCCTGTTCCAATATGCCTATAGCCTTAAAAATGGGTTTGAATGGCAATGGATCATTCTGCATGGATTTTCCTATATGAATGATGTTCTGGATGTTTCCTACCAGGGTAACAATGCGTATGTAGTAACACCCACTGCCTTTAATTCCTATGCTGAAAATGACTTGCGCAAAAAAGAATGGTTCCTTTTTGGTCCGCAATATAAATACGGGACAACAACCCCAGTACTAGGTACAGAAGAATACAGTGGAAAACCTTTTATATTGGTCAATTCTATTCGTCGTGAAAGTGAAGGCGACCTGACCAGTGCTGGAGGCATGACAAAGGGAGAAGAAAATAGCGGAGCGAGATTCAACAAATACAAATCCGGTAGAATAAGTGATGTCAATTATAAAGAAAATCATTTCATGATCTACAGGTTGACTGAAATCTATTTCAACAAAGCAGAAGCAATCATGCGTAAGAATGGCGGCGTTGCTACACAAGAAGCTGTTGATCTAATCAATGAAAGCAGGAAACGTGCATTTTCCCCTGAAGATTGGGCTGCTGCACAATATACAACCAGCACCCTAACCATGGATGAACTTCTGGAAGAGAAGGGTAGAGAGTTCATTTTCGAAGGAAAAAGAAGAACAGATATCATCCGATTTGGGAAATTCACCAACGGCAGCTGGTGGGACCATACACCTACAAAAGATGCAAACAAGGAAATCTATCCGATTCCGTTTCGTCAAATGGCGAACAACATCAACCTGGTACAAAATCCAGGTTACAATAACTAAAGAAGTAGGATAAACAGAACGAGGGTACCTGAAATGGCACCCTCGTTTTGTTCTATATTCATTCGTTTTCCAATGGAGCCAATATCAGGCATATGGAATCCGTTATCTAGCCTTATAGGTCTCTGCTAATTTCAATGCCTGGTAAGCGTTTACAATACCACCACTTACGCACAATTCACCAAAATTGACTCTTTCGCCTTCGCCTTTTTCATTTTCACGTTTTACTTTTTGTTCAACTTTACTTACAGATTTCATGATGATCTCCCTTACTTCATTCGGCTTGAGATGTGGGTAGTAGCTTAAGATCAGTGCTGCCAATCCTGAAACTACAGGTGCCGCCATGCTTGTACCGTCAAATTCTTCATATTTAGATTTTGGTACCGTCGAATTGATCATGAAACCTGGAGCAAATACATCTACTGTGTATTTACCGTAGTTAGAAAATGACGCTTTCAAACTTGCATCATTTTTATAGGCACTGGCCCCAACTTCTATCCAGTTTGTTGCATGTGGCAAATTGAACCTGGCAGTATCTAATACTGGCTTTACCGGCACAACAGGCCTGTTACGCCCCATACCCCCTCCTTGCATTTGATTTTGGTTGGGAACAAGTACCATCGGACGCTCCGGCTTTTTGTGCTTCTTCCTATAAGCTATTGCTTCAGGCCCTTCATAATATTTATTAGGATAATTCTCTTTTACATCATTATTTTGGTTTTCGTTCCCTGCCGCGTGTACCAGCAAGACCCCCTTTTGTTCCGCGTATTTTACAGCATCATCTACAACTTCCTTATCCCACTTGTAACCCTTTCCGAAACTCATATTGATCACCCTGGCACCATTGTCGACCGCATACCTGATTCCATTTGCAACATCTTTATCACGCTCGTCCCCTTCAGGCACAACCCGGATTCCCATGATCCGAACGTGATTAGCCACGCCTTTAATTCCGATGTTATTTTCGCGGCTCGCTCCAATGATACCCGAGACATGGGAGCCGTGTTCTGCATTCGGTCCTTCGACATCATCATTGCCATAGGAGCGTTCTTTGGAGTTGCTATAATCATCACCGACAAGTTCCGCACGTTGGTCATACTTAGGATTCAAATTGTAACGTAACATGATATCATACTGCCGGTAAGCATCTTTCATTTCCTTATGAAATTTTTCCATTGAGCCGCTTTCACGCACACCTTTTCTAATGATCTTCTTGACCTGCTCTTCCTCTTCGCTATCTGCCTTATAACTTTCAATATTTTCCAGCGACGGAATTGCCTTCTGATTAATTTCGGCAACCGAGTCTAACACCTTCTTGATAACGGACAACACAGCAAAAGTTTGATGAGCTTCATCGTACTTCCGGCCAAATTCTGCGGTCACCTTTGTATACAGTTGAAACTCCTCCTTTTCTGCACTATCTAATACCGTAGAACGAATAGTTGATTTGTACTTGGGCTGATATTTTCTGTAGATCCGCACAAGTTCCAGGTTATCATAAGCCAGATTTCCTTTCTTCGAACCAATGAAATTCCAGCCATGCACATCATCGACATAGCCATTGCCGTCATCATCAATCTGATTTCCGGGAATTTCTCTGGAGTTTGTCCAAAGTACATCTTTTAGATCCTCATGGGTTGTTTCAACTCCACCGTCTATTACCGCGACAATTATACTTTCCTTCGGCTTTTTGTCCTTTAGCAACTCCGTATATGCTTTTTCAGTACTTATTCCGAAGAAACTATCCTGTGCTAAATCTAAATTGTACCAGTTTGCAGGAAGCTTGACATCTTTACTTTGCGAAAAAGCCGATGTATTCAGCAGGAGGCAAAATGAAAGATACAATATAAATCTAAGTTTCATTGAAGGATATTTTTAATATTAACGTAAAATACAATTATACGGTTTTATTAATTGCAGGATAAAAATTTAGCATATTTTAACAATACCAGAAAGCTACCTTAAATTAAATATGAAGCCAGCTTCGTTATCAAACTACACCAATACTATATTGCAAGTTTGCAAGCTGTGTTGACTTGCGCAACGAAAAAAAGGCGTCCTAAGAAGGACACCTTTTCCGCAAATAGATGTAGAGTGAAATATTAGAAGTTCTTGTTAACGATTAATTGGGCGTTAGACTGGTTTACGAAATCCATTGGAATTACACCGTATCTTCCAGATGCATTATTTGTAAAATACGTGCCTAACTTTGGATTGACGTAATTAGCCACAGTAGTAATGTTTGGTATTGTAAACAAATTCGGCTTGTAACCGCTTGTGTAATTAATGTAGAGCTTGTTAGTGGCATCACTTTTAGCTGCATTCAAAACTTCTTCTACAGCAGTCCATTTACTAGCCAGATCATTAACCTTGTAAATGTCCTGAACTCTAATTCCACCAAAATTACTAGCGATATCAAAAGTAGTGTTATCATTCCACGCAGTTGCATTAATTCCTTTTGTCTCGGTCGAGCCAAATCTCCTAACAAGTTTAATTTTACCTCTTAAAGCACCTAAACTGGACAGGCCATCAGTTAAGTCCCATCTACTTGAATTTTGTTGCGTGTAAGTATTAAATGTTTGTTCGAAAGAACGGGTATTATCAGACGGAGTGTGCTCTTCTTTAACACACATCAGAATTGTCTCCGTAGGATTTGCTTCTAAGAATGCTATACAAGCATTGATTACATCCTGAAAATTAAGGTTTTGATAAACGGCACCATGGTGAATTGTAAAGGCATCGCCAATGTGTCTGCAGCGGATATCTAAGTAGCGGACACCAATGTTTAATTGCTCTCTAATTCCGATATTCTGACATTTCGCAGTATTTGCAAATGGTTCAAACAACGCTCCGGAATCGTGGGTTCCAGGTATAGATAGCCTGGAAACAAGAGTGGCATTTGGCACACCGGACATCCAATTGTTTAACGATGGTACCGCTTGAAGTTGCATCTGATCAATTGTAGCCACACCAGTTCCACGCGAGGAGTTTGTTGTAGGTAACTCTTGCTCCTTTTTACATGCGGTAAGCGAGCAGGCCAGTACGGCCAGGGAAATAAATAGTTTTTTCATGATTTTAGGGTTTCATCTATTTGCTTGAATTTGTTGAATTGGTAAATAAGTTGTTGTTTACCTAAAGTCAACTCAAATCAAGAAAAGTACTAGCGAAACTTATTATCAGTAGATTAACTTTGTGTTAGCAGGGTAAAAAAAATGCAAAATGCAGCTGGAGGTTTGTTGATTTTTTATAAACAAGAAAAGCCGATAGTCATCTGACTACCGGCTTTCTTTAAGATTTGGCACCGACC
>JAPSHM010000247.1 GCA_031179845.1 Pedobacter sp. | reverse complement strand
AAAATTTGCTGCTGAACTGGCCATTGTCCTCCCGAATAAGAATCTGTTAATTCATCAAAAAATAGAAAGTGTAATTGCGCTGAAAAAAAATGTACAGGAGCACCAGGATCCGCTTCTTTTGAGTAAGACCTACCCGAAAGGTGCTGCATTGTATGCGTCCAGCTGTCAGACCTGTCATGCAGCAAATGGAAATGGCATTGCTTCACTTGCGCCGCCTTTGAATCAATCGGAGTGGGTAACCGGCAATAAGGACAAATTAATAGCAATAGTGATGTATGGGTTAGCTGGACCGGTGAAGGTTAACGGACATTTTTACGAATCTCCCGAGATCGCTGGTGACATGCCTGGAATAGCACATAGTAAAGAGATCTCTGATGAAGACATCGCCCAGGTATTGAGCTTTATCCGTGCGTCCTGGCAAAATGAGGCTGTAAAAATTACTTCAAGTGAAGTGGCTAGGTTACGCAAACAATATCTGCACAGGGAGCGCGCATTTACGGTTGAGGAATTGGAACAGCTCAAGTAGGCCATGTGAATAAGATGTGGAAATGATGTTGATAAGGTGTGAATAGCTGTTGAAAATAGCTTAAAATTATTTTAAAAAATATGCAATTGTACTTGTAATGGACGGTCTTTTTGCGTAAATTAGATCTATCAATACGAGGTACTTTGACAGTCTGAAAGAACAATTTCCAGTTGAGAATTTTAAGCCTCAGGGCAAAGATTCCAGGAAAGTTCGACGGATCAGTAATAGGTGGAATTCAACATAAACATTGAAGGAAATCTAAGATAGCCGAATGCCGAGAGGCATACGGAATCAACTGAATCCAAAACAGACATTACGAATTGAGATTTATTCTACGGAATAATCCAAGCTTGTAATTTAACGGGTTCCTGGTTTTTAGAAATCAGGTATACCACGAATTGTTAAGTATATGATCGATTGATAATCTTCTGGCAGCTACGGTTGCAGGAGAGTGGAAACGGAGAACTTGAATCGCAGGAGGAAAGTCTCCGTTTTCTTTTTCACAATTATTTTTGCAGAAAAATCCTTTCTGATATATCATTTTTTGATATTTTATTTACATTAAATGTGCTTTTTTATATTTTTTGCTATAGCTTTTTGTTATAGTTGTGTTTTTGTTGCAGTGTTGGTATAAAATATTTTCGTTTAATATTAACAATTCTTCTATCTTCGGATCAACACATAAACAAATACACAAATGAAAAACAAAATTTTAACTGCAATTGCAGTAATGGCATCCCTATGTGGATATGCCCAGACCAAAGGTACAAATGCGCTTAGCTTGGGCGTTGACGTTAGGACTGAAAAACTCGAACAACAGACTCCTGATAATGAATATAATCAAGAGTCTAAAACTAACAATTATCAGTTGGGTTATAGTTTTTTCATTAAAGATAATGCGAAGTTGGGCATTAACTTACTTTACAATAGGTATGAAAGTAAAGCAGGTGAATTCTCGACTAAGCAGGACGGCTATGGTGGAGATGTGAATTACCAGCATTATTACCCAATTGTAAAGAAACTATTTGTTTATGCAGGAGGTAGAGCCGGCTACCTATATACCGAAACCGAATATCTGAATGGTAATAGTCAATCGCTAACTGGCCACCATTATAAACTGGGTGCTTATGGTGGTGTAACCTGGTTCTTTTCGAAAAGATTCGCTTTAGAAACGAGCCTTTTGTCGGCTAATATCGATTATGCAACCACTAAACGGAAATCAAATCAAGACGGTTATGGCGTAAATGTTAGATCTACCAACTTCAATCTTTCCAGTCAGGGCTTTTTGAATAATTTAGGTTTCAAAATCTATTTGTTATTCTAACACGTATAACTTTTCTATCCAGGGCTGTGCAGTAAATTGCACAGCCCTTTTTCTTTCCATTTCGCTTCAGACATAAATTTTACTATTTTTAAAAGTCATGAGCAAAGCAGTTAAAAATTCCTCGTCAGAACAAAAAATCTTCGTACTCGATACCTCTGTGATTCTTTACGACCACAATGCTTTCCAAAATTTTAAGGAGCATGATGTAGCGATTCCCATACAGGTATTGGAGGAATTAGACAACATGAAAAGCGGAAATGAAACCCGTAATGCAGAAGCCCGAAGTTTTATCCGCCTGATCGATGATGCTTCGTCCGAACAAATCATCAATGAATGGATCCCATTGAAAGGAAGCAGGGGAGGACGTTTTAAGGTAGTGATGGACATCAAGCCAGAAAAGATAGACGCCGAAGAAGTTTTTGGAAAGGGAAAATTTGACCACCGGATCCTGAACGCAGCCTTAAGCCTTAAACAAGAATTTCCGGCTAAAAAGGTCGTGTTGGTTTCCAAAGACATCTGCCTGCGCTTAAAAGCTAAATCACTTGAGCTACATGCCGAGGATTATGAAACAGGTAAGATTAAAAATGTAAGCGAGTTATATACTGGAAAGACGGTTTTTACCCATGTTGCAGATGAGGTTTTTAAAACCCTGAAATCTGAGGGAAGTGTGGACGCAGAATCACTGGATATCTCAGGGCCAAGAGGCAATCTTTTCTGTATCTTAAAAGGTAAACGTAAAACAGCAAATGCTTATTTCCAGGCGTTATCGGGTAGGTTATTCCCGGTGGCTCAAAAAACTATATTTAACATCTCCCCTCGAAATGAAGAGCAGTCGTTCGCCATCAACGCGCTCCTCAACCCAGACATTAAGCTGGTCACCATTCAGGGGAAAGCCGGTACAGGAAAAACACTTTTAGCTATTGCCAGCGCACTTGAACAACGTAAAGATTATAGGCAGATTTATGTAACGCGGCCAATCATCGCTTTAAGTAACAAAGATATCGGTTATTTACCTGGAGACGTAAAATCTAAGATCGACCCCTATATGGCGCCGATTTGGGATAACCTAAGGTTCATCAAAGAACAATATAATGAAGATCCGAAAATGCAGGCCAAAATAGACGAGTTTGTGAGCACTGAGAAAATTGTGATCACACCACTCGCGTACATCAGGGGCCGTACTTTAAGCAAGATTTTTTTCATCGTAGATGAAGCACAAAACCTGACGCCCCATGAAATTAAAACTATCATTTCGAGGGCAGGGGAGGATACCAAGATCATTTTTACCGGCGACATATATCAAATCGATACACCCTATTTAGACGCAGAGAGTAACGGTTTGACCTACCTGATCGAAAAGGCAAAGGATCATCCTTTATATGCCCATATCACACTGGATAAAGGCGAAAGGAGCGAACTAGCCAATCTGGCCAACGATCTTTTGTAGGTAAGCGTAATTTTATATTACCTTTGAAGAATAAATTTATGCTATGAAAAATATATTAATGTTATTAGTTGTTGGCTTTGCATTCGCTGGTTGCTCAGGGGTGAAACCAGTCGGGGAAAAAGACCTGATCGTGGTAAGCGGCAAATTATCGGCTTTGGGGATGTCTACTTTTCAATACGGCACGCACATTTTGAAAGACGACAGCAAAACCTATGCTTTGAGGAGCAGTAAGGTTGATCTGAAGGCTTTTGAGGGAAAAGATGTCATCGTAAAAGGATTGAAAGTGTCAGGATACCCAGTTGATGGTGGCCCGGAGTTTCTTGATGTGCAGGAAATCAGCAACAAATAGAGATTATCTGACAATTCAGAAGTTTGGCATAGTGTTTGTTTTACACAACACGGTTTAGTTTGGTTTAGGTTGATCTGTGGTGGATCGACCTTATGAACGGGAATAGTCTCTCCGACTTATTCCCGTTTCTTTTTTACATACCTTTCAAAAAACAGTAAAGATCCAGTTTATTTTATGGCTACCTGATATTGACCTAACGTCTGGTAAATTCTATTGTTTATATTCGCATAAAAAAACAAAATGTTAGCTCACCACGTATTATTCTGGTTAAAACCAGAAACAACTGAAAATGAAAAAAATGATTTTCGCAATGGCTTACTGTCACTGGAAAAGATTGAGACCGTCAAAACCATCCATGTTGGAACTCCTGCACCCATTGAGCGTGCTGTTGTGGATACTAGTTATACCTTTTCATTAGTGCTTTTATTTGAAGATCTGGCTGGTCATGACGTATACCAGGTACATGAAATTCATAAAGCATTTCTAGACAAGTTCAGGGTATTTTTTGAAAAAGTAATCATTTACGACGCCCAATAAAATGGCTTTACCGGTCCTTGATTTTCTGCTCACCATATTGCATTTCGTGATTATAGGGTTCAATTTATTAGGTTGGATATGGCCAGCAACCAGGAGACTGCATTTTATATCAGTTCTGCTTACCGCTGGCTCCTGGCTGTTGCTCGGAATTTGGTACGGCTTAGGCTATTGCCCGATTACAGATTGGCAATGGCAGATCAAAGAAAAACTCGGTGAAGAAAATTTGCCCAATTCTTTTATAAAGTATTACGCAGATAAAATCAGCGGACAGGATGTGTCCGCTGATTTTATTGATCTGGCCACAGGGATCTGCTTTGCATTAGCCGCCTTTCTTTCTGTCTATGTGAATTTTATAAAGAAAAATAAAAAAACAATCAAACATTAAGAAACTATGTCGAAATCACTGCTGGGCCTTCCGCAGACGGCACCTGCGTTTCTCTTTGTGCTCAGTTTAAGCTGTTCTTTAAGGATAAAAATGTTGTCCAAACAGGTTAATGCCAACTATTAGTTGCTAATCATAGCCTAAAGACCAATTTTTATGAGTATCTTTGAAGATTAAAGCCATTGGTTTATGAATGATTATAGTGACTTGATCTTGCTTGACAAGAACTCAGGAAAAATTAAAGATCTTGAAGATGCCTTGAACGGTGTAGAGGTGACTTATGCCCATTGGTTGAACAAACGGGAAAACATACATACAGGTGAGAAACCTGATCGCTTAGGAAACTACTTCAGGTACTTCTACACGGACAAAGGTATCCAGTTTTACGTTAAGGACAACCTTCCTCAGGAAATTAAAAATGCATGTTGGTCTGCCTACAAAGGTATATTTGGCCAATAACGTTTCTAAATTGTAATGATATTCGGGACTCTCCCAGCATTATTATAGTTTTGTGGCAAACTAACAATGTATGTCAAAGACAAAACTAACGATTAATAATAACGGTTCAGTAAAGATTGAAGGCGATTTCGAAATTGTTGACAGGAACGGTGATGTTTATGGATTACAAGGCAGGACAACTTTATCGATCTGTCGTTGTGGTCTTTCCAAAAATAAGCCATTCTGTGATGGTGCTCATAACGGGCATTTTGAACATGAAGCGATTGCATTCGACCTTCCTCCGAAAAAAGTTTAATTAAAAGATTTTTTGCAAAGCTCCCGAAAGTGTATCACTTTTTGGGAGCTTTGTTCATTTCAGGCTATTTGTGGCACATTTATGTTCAAATGATTTATTAGCTTTGACTGAAATTAACAAGACTGTTTATTAGGAATGAAACCAGGAAAATTTGAGGCAGAATATGATGGCACCAGCCTGTCAGCGACCATAACAGTAGTACCCACTCTTGCCTTAAAGATTTCATTGTATCTATTAAACATCTTAATAATCGGCGTCATCATCTTATTTACATTCGGAGGAATAGGGGTGATCGTACTTTTCATAGTCGCCTTTGAAGTGCTGTTCCTACGGTATTCCATTTGGAACATTCATGGTTCAGAACGTGTCAGCCTGACCAAGGACGGATTTAGCTATCAGCTGCATTATGGCCCGTTTAAGCTACCAGAAAAGACTTTTAAGATTAACGGTCCAGTCAGGGTAATTCCATTCCACGACAATTTTCAAACGAATAATAAGGCGATGAAGCTCATATTCGAATCAAAGGATGAGCAAAACGAGCCTGTGAATCTTTATCAGACTGCTTTTGGGATTTCCCAGGAGAGTTATGTCCTTTTGATGAAATCAATCAATCAATTATATTCCCATTAATCGCTCCTCTTATGCTCAGCTTCGATACTACAACCTTTCCGGTCCTTCATACCGAACGCTTAATCTTAAGGGAACTTCTGGCATCTGATGCAGCCGCATATTTTGAATTGCGTAACAATGAAGAAGCTATGCAGTATATCAATCGTGAAAGTCCAAAGAATTTAGAAGAAACTCAGGTAGTGATCAAAACCATGGGCGATGGATTTAAAATTGGTCAGAATGCGGTATGGGGCATTGCGCTTAAAG
>JAPSHM010000246.1 GCA_031179845.1 Pedobacter sp. | reverse complement strand
TTGGCGTGCTCGGCATAGTTGCGACCTATGGCAATTATCTTCATGCTGAATGGGTAATTTATATAATGTTGTTAACAAGGATCAGCCACGATGGCTTCACATGTCAAAAGTACAAAAGAAATGAATGGGGAACAATTGTAAACAGCCTATAAAACAGAGATGCGTTTTACGATGGTTTCTGAACCTGACATTATTTTAAGAAAATAAATGCCACTGTTTAAGCGGTTGGGGATGGTGTAACTTTTAGTTTGTTCACCTGCGGCGATACGCTCGTTAGACAAGGTGACGATCTCATTGCCTAACAGATCCATTATTTTTACAGAGAGATTTGACGCCCTGTCCATACGCAAGATCAGATTGATCTGATCATCTACAGGATTTGGATATATTTTTACAACGTTGAGAACTTTTTCCGGTTTAAGATTACTTAGATTGCCTTTATTGCCCGATACAATATCATTGTACTGAACATAACCAAAGTTGTATTTCGGCTTGTAAGTAGGTACGTTGCCTTTGATTTGCGGGGTTTTGTTGATCTTTTTAGACCTGATACCAGTAGCCAAACTATCGATTTTTTGACCGAAAACATTAACGCTACACAAAACACACATGCATATGAGGCATGTTATGTTGAGGAGAGCAGCTGTTTTCCGTTGTATTTTCATGTTTGGTATTGCCAAAAATATAAATAATAAAATAAATAAATCAATCATTTAGCTTACAATTTTGATATTTAACAATATTTAACATGTTTGATCGTTCAGTATCGTTTCAAGATCCTGTCTTTCGCCATTCTTGTTAAACATTAATGACTTGTTTTTGTTTATTTACTGTATTTTTGCTCACTGTTTTTTAATTAATGTCACATCATATTATTAACTAGTGTCAGGTCATAAAAATTTTAACACGCTCTCAGCCGGTGGTCTCTTAGTAAGTTTGGGAATAGTTTACGGTGATATTGGTACTTCACCGCTTTATACGCTTAAGGCAATTTTCAATGCAGTAGTAGGCGGCGGACAGGAGGTGACTTCCGATCTTGTATTGGGCGCACTTTCCTGTATTATCTGGACACTGACGCTGCAAACAACCATAAAATATGTTGTCATCACATTGCGGGCCGATAATAAGGGAGAGGGCGGAATCTTTTCACTCTATTCACTGGTGCGTAAAAATGCCAAATGGCTGGTTATTCCTGCTGTTGTTGGTGGATGTGCCCTGCTTGCAGACGGGATCATCACACCTAGTATTACGGTGACTTCGGCCATAGAGGGTCTTCAGTTGAAATTTCCAACTGTAAGTGTGATCCCCATTGTACTGGCCATTATTACCGGACTATTTGTAATTCAACAATTTGGGACTAATCTGGTTGGAAAACTGTTTGGGCCGATCATGTTTTTGTGGTTCAGTACCCTCGGTTTCCTTGGAATGATGTATATCATTCAGGACCCATCGATTTTTAAGGCCTTAAATCCATATTATGCCTTCAATCTGTTGGTCAACAATCCTATGGCGCTGCTCATTTTAGGTGGTGTATTCTTATGTACAACCGGGGCAGAA
Organism: Pedobacter sp.; assembly: GCA_031179845.1. GTDB lineage: Bacteria > Bacteroidota > Bacteroidia > Sphingobacteriales > Sphingobacteriaceae > Pedobacter. Next base: position 4,673 of record JAPSHM010000246.1, on the reverse strand, counting down.
GCCTTGTATTCAGATATGGGTCATTGCGGGCGTTCCAACATCAGAATCAGTTGGATTTTCGTAAAGACGATGCTAATACTTAATTATCTCGGTCAGGGCGTTTGGATCTTACACCATGGTAATTATGATACGGGATTAAATCCTTTTTTTGAAATTGTCCCGCCTGCTTACCTTTTATTTATGGTAGCATTGGCAACGGTTGCCGCGGTGATTGCCAGTCAGGCTATGATCACAGGATCGTTTACGCTGATCTCCGAAGCGGTTAGACTCAACCTATGGCCCAAAGTAAGGATCAATTATCCGAGTAATCAGAAAGGGCAGATCTATGTGCCTTCAATTAACTGGATCCTCTGGGCTGGATGTATTACTATTGTTTTGATCTTTAAGAATTCCGGAGCAATGGAGGGAGCATATGGCCTGGCGATCAACCTCACCTTTCTGGCGACTACCATATTAATTGCGGCCTACATGAAGCGGAAGAAAGTTCCGTTATATGCCATCGTCATATTTCTTACCATTTACCTTTTGCTGGAAATGACCTTCTTAGTAGGTAATATGTCCAAATTCTTTCACGGGGGCTGGGTTACTGTATTCATTGGCTCTGCACTCTTTACGGTGATGTGGAGCTGGTACGTAGCCAGGAAAATTAAGAACAGGTTTGTTAAATATGTCGAAATCGAAGATTATTATCAGATTATCAGTGAGCTAAGTGAGGATATCTCTGTTCCAAAATATTCGTCGCAACTGGTGTATCTGACTAGTGCCAACTTTAAAACCGAGATCGAATCCAAGATCATCTATTCCATTATCCAGAAAGAGCCGAAACGTGCGGATATGTATTGGTTGGTTCATGTTGATGTGGTGGATGAGCCGTTCACAAGAGATTATAAGGTGGAATTTCTAATCCCTGGAAAGTTAATAAGGATTGATTTTAAACTCGGATTCAGGGTCGAACAGCGGGTTAACCTGCTGTACAGGAAAGTAGTTGAGGAGTTGGTGAAAAATGGAGAAGTTGATATCACCAGCAAGTATACTTCATTGAACAAGCATAAAATAGCAGGAGATTTCAGGTTTGTTTTGTTGGAGAAGCACCTTTCAAAGTTTTCAAAACTCAGTTTGTATGAACGTACGATCATGGATTACTATTTTATACTTAAACGCTTGAGTCTTTCGGAAGAACGAAGTTTTGGTTTGGATTCCAGCTATGTTAATGTAGAGAAAGTCCCGTTAATATTCGTTACACCCGATGATATTGAACTAAACAGGTTGCCGGTATAGGACTGGCTCCGAAACGATAGTTTTTTTTGAACAGGCTTCCTTATGGAGGCCTGTTTTGGTTTGCTCAGTTCCCGTATATTACCAGGCAAGTTCTATATCCACTAGATTCATGGGTAAATTATGGACGGTTTTATTTAAACGGGTTGTGTAATTTTAGAAACCACCTACGCTTACCAGAGAATCTTTATCATGACAGGACAAACCAGGTATTCATTTTTACTAGCCTTTTTGGCATGTACCTCCATCTGCATGGCGCAATCTGAAAAAGCAGAAGTAAAATACCTTGGCGTAGAAGATGGCCTTTCGAACAATGTGGTCAACTCTTTGTTTCAGGACCGTTTAGGTTTCATGTGGATGGGAACTAATGATGGTTTGAACCGATACGATGGCTACAACTTCAAAATATTTCGAAACCAATGGGGAAACGATCACAGTCTGATCTATAACCACATTACTACCTTAAGCGGAGATGGTAAAGATCGGGTATGGATAGGCACCCAAAAAGGCGTCTCTTATTTTGACTACGCAGATTTGAAGTTTTATCCGGTTTATGCTCAGCAAGCTAAGCAGTCCGCAAAGATAACGGCCGCGGTCAATGGGATAGCCATTGGCAAATCAGGTGCCGTTTTTATTGCTACTGAAGAAGAAGGATTGTATCTTTTCAAAGACAAAGAAATCCCAGCAGGAAGAGTCAGGTTTAATGGAAGATTAAACTATACAGTTAAGGCCATGTGTAGTGATCATGCCGGGCTGATCTGGTTGTTTATTAAAGATCAGGGCCTCTTTAAATATGATGAACATGCCGGGAAATTTACGTCGGTAAATGCTGCGGTTAGCAGTGTGACAAGCATTATAAATGGGGCTGGCCATCAATTATGGATCGGAACTGAAAAAGGTCTGTTTAATTATGATCGAAAAAGATCAGCGTTAAAGCCCGCAGACTTCACCTTGCGGAGTAATAACATTACTGGAGTTAGTCTGGATAAGGGGAAAAAGCTTTGGATATCAACTGATGGTGGTGGGATCACCGTGTATCATACGCAAAGCCAACAGGTTCAATACATGGTCGCCGGTCGTGGAGATGGATTCTTAAGCAGCAATTCTATTGGGGCCGTTTTTGAAGATAGGGAATCGAGGATATGGATTGCCACCTATAGAGGAGGTGTGAATATTTTGGATAGCCAGGCCAGACAGTTTAAAACGATAAAAAAGGACTATTTTAAACAAAGTACTTTGGTGAATAACTTTGTCCTTTCCTTTTGTGAAGACAAAGAACAAAATATCTGGGTGGGTACCGATGGTGGGGGACTAAGCGTTTGGAACCCGAAATCAAATACCTACAAAAATTATGTTCGTAATCCTCAAGTACCATATTCGCTGAAAAGCGACTTCGTTACCAGTATTTTAAAGGATTATAACCATACCATCTGGGTTGCCAGTTTCGCTGGCGGCATTGATCGTTTCGACAGCAACACGAAAACGTTTAAGCACTATGTCTGCTATGATCCCTTGAAAAAAACAGAAGAAGTAAATATATGGAAACTCTATGAAGACAGACAACTTCGGCTCTGGGCAGGGTCGACGAAAGGCGGCCTGCTTTACAAGTTTAACCCTGATGCAGATATGTTTGAAGTGTTCGACAGAAGCCTTAAAAACATCCATACCATTTTCCAGGATTCAACAGGGGATCTTTGGGCAGGGAATTATAACAGTTTAATTAAAATAGATCTACAGACTAAGAAACATGTATTTATACCTGTCCATTTCACCATCCGTGCTATCCATGAAGATGTAAATCAAAAACTTTGGATTGGAACAGAAGGAGGTGGACTGCTATTGTACAACAGGGACAACCAACAGTTTACCCGTTTCATTGAGGCTGATGGATTGCCTAGTAACTCAGTTCTGAATATTCTGGAAGACGACAGGGGTAATTTATGGTGTAGTACCTATAATGGACTTTCAAAGTTTAATACTCAATCCGGTAAGTTTAAGAATTATTTTGCCACTGACGGACTGCAAAGCAACCAGTTCAATTACAATGCGGCTTTGAGATTAAGTAATGGACAACTTTTATTTGGGGGTATAAATGGCTTCAACAAGTTCTTCCCTGATAGTATCAAGGTCAATAAACGCATACCACAGCTAGCGATCACTGATTTCAGGATTCACGACATCCCGATCGAAGAAAACCCGACCTATACAAACCGCGCTTCTCTTGTAAACATCGATGAGGTTACCATTCCATTCCATGCTGCCGCAATTTCTGTGAGTTTTGCGGCGATAGAGTATTCCTTTCAGGATCAAATTGAATACGCCTATTACCTTGAGGGTTGGGATACGGATTGGAATTATGTAAAGAAGCTCAATACCGCTTACTATTCCAGGCTTACAGAGGGGAGTTACAAATTGCACATCAAAAGTACCGATACCGAGGGGATTTGGAGCAATAATGTGAAAGTAATTGACATTACGGTCCTGCCTCCCTGGTATCGTTCCTGGTGGGCAAATACAAGCTATCTGGCAATGCTATCAGGGATCTATTATTTGTTTTGGTCGTATCGCAGAAAGCAACGGGATCTAAAACACCAGGTAGAGATTGCCAACCTTAAAATGGAGCGTGAAAAGGAACTCAACGAAAAGAAGCTTGATTTCTTTACCAATATTTCGCACGAGTTGCGTACGCCGTTGACATTAATTGTGAACCCGATAAAGGATATCTTAAGTATAAAAGAGTCGGGGGCTGAAAAGAACGACTTAAATGTAGTTTATAGAAACTCCCGCCGTTTACTTAGCCTGGTAGATCAACTGCTCATCTTCAGAAAAACAGAAAGTGAGACGGAACCGTTGAAAACGGTCAACTTTAATTTTTATCGATTTGCACGTGAGATCTTTATGTGCTTTAGCTATTTGGCAAAAAAGAACAATATTGATTACAGGTTCAAATGTGATGATGAGAACCTCACAATAGATGCCGACCGGGATAAGCTGGAGATCGTTTTGTTTAACCTCCTGTCTAACGCACTTAAATTTACGCCGAAAGATGGGAGTGTTTTGCTTCAGGTCACATCGGGGTTTGATTTCATCAATGTCCAGGTAAGCGATAGCGGTCCGGGGATCCCAGAAGATGTAGGTGAAAAGTTGTTCGATAAATTCTATAAGGTAATGAACAATACTTCACTGAAAATTGGTTTTGGTATTGGACTTTATCTGGTTAAAAACTTTGTGGAGCAACATAACGGAAAGGTTTCTTATGTTGGTGTGCCTGGTCAGGGGACAACGTTTCGAATAGGCCTGCCTAAATGCGAACAATATTACCCCGACAATGAAAACATATTGAAAGATGAATTAATTTATGTAAACGAACTTTTAGTATTGGAGGAACCCTATTGGGA
>JAPSHM010000245.1 GCA_031179845.1 Pedobacter sp. | reverse complement strand
TCAGCCTGTTTCTCAATTATGAATTGACCAAGTGTTTTTATACCCGACATATGCTTAGTGTATTTTATACATTATCTACTCCCTATTTCTATGACGGCTAAGGTATGTATTTTTTCTTCCGAAATACAAAATCTAACCAAAGTTTTTATTCGATGCCAGCCATAATTACCCGCTGCACCGGGATTTATGTGCAGGCAATTTATTTTTTTATCGTGCATCACTTTTAAGATATGAGAATGGCCGGAGATAAATAACATCGGAGGCTTAGTGTAAATCTCTCTTTTCACCTGTGGTGAGTACCGGCCCGGATATCCGCCTATATGAGTCATCCAGACATCCACCTTTTCACAGTTGAAACGGAGGTGTTCAGGATAGATGGAACGGATCTCCTGGTCGTCAATATTCCCATAAACACCTTTCAGCGGCTTGAAAGCAGCAAGACGCTCAGCAACGTCCGGTCCGAAATCACCAGCATGCCATATTTCATCGCAATCATCAAAATGCTTAAAAACCGCATCGTCTAAAAAACCATGCGTGTCCGACATCAATCCTATTCTCTTCATATTGAATTAAAAAGCAAGAAAAAAGTCTTTTAACAACGCCTTATAAGCAGCTGTATAAACCCCTTCTTGTTGGTAAATATAGAAATTTTGGTGTGCCGTCACCTGCTCACTAAATTCCAGACAGACAACCCATCGGAATTCAGGCTTACTTTCATCCGAATGCAAGTGAATGACCTTCGTTGGAAAAAGCGCATGAGTTGCTGCAATACCGATCAGGTTCTCCGCCTGTTTAACTGGCAAAATATACCAAAAACTCCCGGACTTGTGAAGCAATCCAGCTACGCGAAGTAACATAGATTCGAAAAAATCTGAATCCGTATGCCGTGCTATGCCTTTCCTCAGTTCCGGGTTTTTAAGATCATTTACAAAATACGGAGGATTAGAAACTACAAGATCAAAACACTTCCCGGAAGCATAACTTGCAAAATCGCTGTGTGTAACACGGCAATTGGCTGCAAAAGCAGAGTCCCTGAAATTAGCCTCAGCAGCAACAGCAGCTAATTCATCAATTTCAACCGCCTCTACCTGCGCAGCAGGAAAGCGTTGTGCCAGCATCATGGCAATCACGCCAGTCCCCGTTCCAATATCGAGGATCTGCCGCGCTCCAGGTTGTTCGACAATCGCACCAAGCAGCACCCCATCAGTGTTTATTTTCATCGCGCAGCCCGACTGATTGACTTCAAATTGCTTAAACTTAAATATGTTCCCCATAGGCTAATCCTTCGCTCCAAATGGCAACACCCATCAAACCGATCACACAAAGCTAAAGAAATCTCATAAAACAGGTAGAAACCGCAATAAAAAGTAGGATATATTACACACGATCACACTCTTTTAAAATTTTAACGCTAAATTTGCATCTTCAAAAAAAAAGCATGATTTATTTCTTCTTAAGCCCATCCAATACGGTTTTCGCTTTACAAATAGAACGAGACCTGTCTACAACCGATATTACAAAACTAGAATGGCTGTTTGGCGGCGCTAAACTACAACAAGAGAAAACATTAACTGATTTTTTTGTCGGCCCCCGCGCAGCGATGGTCACCCCCTGGAGCACCAATGCCGTTGAGATCACCCAAAACATGGATATCCACGACATCATCCGGATCGAAGAGTTTCAAAAAGTGGACGAGGAGTTCGCAGATTTCGATCCGATGCTTTCTCAGAAATACGACAGTCTAAACCAAGATATCTATACGATTAACATAAAGCCTGAGCCAATTTTTGAAATTACTGATATCGCCGCCTACAACAAACAGGAAGGCCTTTCATTGAACGATGAGGAAGTAGCTTACTTAGATGAGCTGGCACAACGCATAGGCAGACCCCTTACAGATTCAGAAGTATTCGGCTTTTCACAGGTGAACTCGGAGCACTGTCGCCATAAAATTTTCAATGGAAAATTTGTAATCGATGGAGTAGAACAACCCAGCTCCCTTTTCAAGCTGATCCGCAAAACTTCGGAAGAGAACCCGAACGACATTGTTTCCGCATACAAAGATAACGTAGCCTTTGTTAAAGGTCCAACAGTACAGCAATTTGCACCAAAGCGTGCCGACGTGCCAGATTATTATACACTGAGTGATTTTGAATCTGTGATCTCGCTGAAAGCTGAAACACATAATTTTCCAACAACAGTTGAGCCTTTCAATGGTGCCGCTACCGGATCCGGAGGGGAGATCAGGGATAGACTTGCGGGCGGACAGGGTTCACTGCCACTTGCAGGTACCGCAGTATATATGACAGCGCTATCCAGATTGGAAGAAAATCGTCCATGGGAAAAAGGTGTTGAAGAAAGGGCATGGCTTTACCAAACGCCAATGGATATCCTAATCAAAGCTTCTAATGGAGCAACAGATTTTGGAAATAAATTCGGACAGCCACTCATCACCGGGTCAGTGCTAACCTTCGAACATGAAGAGGAGTCCCGTAAACTGGGCTACGATAAAGTGATCATGCTTGCCGGAGGTATTGGATATGGAAAAGCAAGCCAGGCAAAAAAACATAAACCTTCATCAGGCGATAAAATTGTTGTCCTGGGTGGAGAAAATTATAGAATAGGAATGGGCGGTGCTGCAGTATCTTCAGCAGACACCGGTGCACTGGGTACAGGAATCGAATTGAATGCCATTCAGCGTTCAAACCCTGAGATGCAAAAAAGAACAGCGAATGCCGTACGTGGCATGGTAGAAAGCGAACACAACAGCATCATCTCCATTCATGACCATGGTGCAGGCGGACACCTGAACTGTTTATCAGAGCTGGTGGAAGAGACTGGAGGAAAAATTGACCTCGATAAACTTCCTGTCGGTGACCCTACCCTGTCCGCAAAAGAAATTATTGGCAACGAATCTCAGGAACGCCTTGGCTTGGTCATCAGTGAAAAAGACATTGACACGCTACAGAGAATTGCCGACCGTGAACGCTCACCAATGTATACCGTAGGAACGGTTACAGGTGATCACCGATTTACTTTTGAATCCGCTGCAACAGGCCTTAAACCGATGGATCTGGAATTGAACGACATGTTTGGAAGTTCTCCAAAAGTGATCATGGATGACCAGACCATCAACAGAAAATATCAACCGCTTACTTATGATGCTACCCTCCTGAATGAATACTTAGAGCAAGTATTGCAGCTGGAAGCCGTAGCTTGTAAAGATTGGTTAACAAATAAGGTCGACCGCTGTGTGGGTGGCCGTGTTGCCAAACAACAATGTGCTGGTCCATTGCAATTGCCTTTGAACAATTGCGGTGTAATGGCACTGGATTTCCAGGGAAAAGAAGGTATCGCTACGTCCATAGGTCACGCACCCGTATCTGCGCTGATCGATGCTGCTGCAGGTAGTCGCATTGCAATTGCAGAATCGCTTTCAAACATCGTATGGGCACCGCTTAAAGATGGTCTGAAAAGCGTATCACTTTCTGCCAACTGGATGTGGGCTTGTAAAAACGAAGGCGAAGATGCCAGGTTATATGAAGCGGTGAAGGCTTGTTCTGATTTCGCGATCGAACTCGGTATCAATATCCCAACAGGAAAAGATTCCCTGTCCATGAAGCAGAAATACAAAGACGGTGATGTCATCGCTCCAGGTACGGTCATCATCTCTGCGGGTGGTAACTGCGATAACATTTCCCAGGTCGTAGAACCGGTATTGCAAAAAGATGGTGGAGCTATATATTACATCAACCTTTCACAAGACAGTTATAAACTAGGTGGATCGTCATTTGCCCAGATCTTAAGCAAAATTGGTGATGAAACACCTGATGTTAAAGACGCTGCAGCCTTTAAAAATGTATTCAATACCATTCAGGAATTAGTAAAATCAGAACAAATCCAGGCTGGACACGATATAGGCAGTGGTGGTTTAATCACGACACTATTGGAACTTTGTTTCGCAGATCGTGATCTGGGTGCAAACCTCGACCTTTCCGCACTTGGCGAACAGGATCTGATCAAACTTTTATTTGCAGAAAATATCGGTATTGTATTCCAGGCAGAAACAGCAGTTGAAGCCGTATTAACCAATAAAGGAATCAGTTTCCACAAGATTGGAACAGTTAGCAACAGCGCTACCCTAACCGTTAAAAACGGAATATCTGTTCAAAACTTCGATATCGATCACCTGCGTGATGTATGGTTTAAAACCTCTTACCTGCTTGATCGCAAACAAAGCGGACCGGCTCTAGCCAAAGAGCGCTTTGATAATTATAAGAACCAGTTACTAAAATATAACTTTCCAACTCATTTTGACGGAAAGAAACCAGCAATTGACGAAAGCAAACCACGACCTAAAGCAGCCATTATTCGCGAGAAAGGCAGTAACTCTGAGCGGGAATTGGCAAATGCCATGTTCCTTGCAGGCTTTGATGTAAAAGATGTGCACATGACCGACCTGATCTCAGGAAGAGAAACGCTGGAAGACATTCAATTTATTGGTGCGGTAGGTGGTTTCTCCAATTCTGATGTGTTAGGATCCGCAAAAGGTTGGGCAGGTGCTTTCATGTATAACGAAAAAGCAAGAGTGGCTTTAGAGAACTTTTTTGACCGCCCTGACACCTTATCCGTTGGCGTTTGTAACGGTTGTCAGCTTTTTGTAGAGCTTGGCCTGATCAATAAGGATCATGCCGAGAAACCAAAGATGCTTCACAATGAAAGTCATAAGCACGAGAGTATCTTTACTTCATTAACCATTGCAGAAAACAACTCAGTCATGTTATCTACATTGGCGGGCAGCACAGTTGGCGTATGGGTTTCCCATGGCGAAGGTCGTTTCCAATTGCCTTATGCTGAAGATCAATACCGCATCGTTGCCAAATACGCGTACGAAAGCTATCCAGCCAGTCCGAATGGTTCAGATTACAATACGGCGATGATGTGTGATGAATCTGGCCGCCACCTGGTGATGATGCCCCATATCGAACGTTCCCTGTTTCAATGGCAGTGTGCCAACTATCCAAATGGCCGTAAAGACGAAGTATCACCCTGGATGGAAGCGTTTGTAAACGCCCGTAAGTGGGTGGAGCAACAGGCAAGATAAGAAATAGAACAATTTGTTCCATGGACTAAAAAAACAAAAAGGATCAGAACAATCTGAATACCAGTTTGTTGATTTTTAAACAACCCTAGCGCCATGGAACAAATTAACATTGAAGCAGCCGATAACGAAGGTACCGGCCACCTCCTTACGATCAAACCGATCAGCGAAGAACGATATCAGGTTTTTGAGCAGCAAGAACGCGTCGCAACCATAGAAATAGATGAACAGGATCTTGGTCATTGCCGGCAAAGTCTCGATTGCAGGATCGATCTCTCGCTAATTAACGCCGTCAGAGAAACCATCATTTCCCATCGTAAAAATTCTTTTCAACGATAACTTGTATTTGATTTTTGGATTTTTTTTCGGAATATGCAACATTCTGAAATTTACTACGTCTAATAACAACAAATTGAGATCGTACGCAACGTTTTCAAATACAAACCTAAAAATTAAACTATATCCTATGAAAGTCTATTTCGCTATACTTGTTTTCTCACTGCTATTTACTCAGTTCAATGACACACAGGCGAACAGCTCTGTTACCGTAAATAGCAACAAATCTACTAATCCTGTTGAACCTATGTTGAATCGACAAAAAGTAGAGAACTTCAATGGTATAGTTGCGGGAGGACCGATACAGGTGATCGTCAAATTTGGCAATGAAGAAAGTTTACGGTTTGAGGGCGACAAAGAAGCAATTTCCACTTTAGTATCAGAAGTGAAGGGTAAAATACTTATCATTCGCCCTAAGACAAGCTGGGTTAGCTGGTCAAGGAAGTACCAGGATAAGAAGATCATAGCCTACATTACTGCCAGGGAACTCAGTAGTTTAACCATGAGCGGAGATGGTAGTTTAACCGTAAACGGTAAGATCACTGCGGAAAGCTTTGCCATTACGCTAAGTGGCTCCGGTTTAATTAAGGCCAATGTAAATGCCGATAGGATCACCGGAACTGTCAGCGGTTCTGGAACAGCAAACATCAGTGGTACAGCCGACGAGGCAAGTATTACCCTAAGCGGTGCTGGCAGTTTCGGAAGCAAACTGCTTACGGTAGACGAGGTTTCCGCTAAAATCAGTGGAAGTGGCAGTGTCTACGTGACCACAAACGGCAACCTAAAAGCAATCATCAGTGGCTCCGGGAAAGTTTACTATAGCGGAAACCCGGAAACCGACCTGAAGGG
>JAPSHM010000244.1 GCA_031179845.1 Pedobacter sp. | reverse complement strand
TATATGATAAAAAATAGCTGTTATCTGTTGTTTGTATTGCTTTTAAATGCCGCTGGTACTTTTGCGCAGAATATAAAGGTTACTGCTTCTGTAAGTTCGAACCAGGTGGCTGCGGGAGAGCAGTTTGAGATTACTTTTTCAACGAATGGGAGTCCGGAATCATTTAATCCACCTGAATTTGATGGTTTCCAAATCGTTGGCGGTCCCAATCAGTCGTCCAGCTATAGTTCTATCAATGGGCAAACTACCGCCAGTATTGCTGTAGGTTATGTATTGATCGCTAGTAAAGAAGGAGAGTACATTATCGGACCGGCGAGTATGCTGATCAACGGGAAAACACATCGCTCCAACAGCATCAAAATGAAAGTTACCAAAGGTAGGACTTCGACGCAGCAGCCTGTACAATCGGGTGCCGGGCAGTCGGGCAAAGTTTCCAGAGGTAATTCAGCTGATATTTCAAAATCGCTATTTATGCGGGCGATTGCCAACAAGACCAATGTCTATCAGGGGGAACAAATCGCGGTAACCTATAAGCTTTATGCTAATATTGCCATTGTTGGCAATGCGCCGGATAAATTGCCGGATTTCAATGGGTTCTGGAGCCAGGAAATTAAGAACAATAGTGGCAATGTGCAATGGAAAGAGGAAGTTTACAACGGACAACGATATCATGTTGCCGTGCTGAAAGAGATGATCCTGTTTCCTCAACGTTTTGGGAAGTTAACATTGGACCCACTCATCATGAGCTTTGTCGTTCAGAAGGAAGTTCCCTCAAATGACCCAATTGAACAATTCTTTGGCGGAAGTTCTTACGAAGAAGTAAAGTATAAGGTGAAAACGGCTCCTGTAACCATCAATGTTAAACAGTTGCCGGAAGCTGGCAAACCGGAGGGCTATGATGGTGCTGTGGGTCAATTCGCGATTGCTGCATCTGTTGATAAATCGACACTTAAGGCCAATGAGGCGCTAAATTATACGCTTAAAATTTCAGGATCAGGGAATTTGAAGCTGTTGAAAGCACCTGTGGTAAACTTTCCTTCTGGCCTGGAGAAATATGATCCAAAGCTCAATGACCGCATTACGGAAAGCCTCAATGGAGTCAGCGGCAGCAGAGAGTATAGTTATCTGCTGATCCCAAGGCATGAAGGAGATTATACCATTGAACCGCTGAAGTTCTCCTATTTCAACCCGGCGACGCGGAAATACGTTACCCTCAGTGCTGGGCCATTTCATTTAAAAGTGGCCAAAGGGGCAGCGGGATCAAATGTTACGGCCTATTCGTCTGGCAATCAGCGCGACATCAAGATGTTGGCTAAAGATATCGCATATATTAAAACAGCTAATTCTGGTCTGCGTCAAAAAGGAAGCGACTTTTACGGATCAACAGCTTACTACGTTTTGCTAGGACTGGGCCCATTACTATTTGCAGGTGCCTTTATCTACCGTAAACAATACCGGGAAAAGAACAAAGACCAGGTAAAGGTGAGAGGTAGAAACGCCGGCAAGATGGCTGCAAAGCACTTGGCCGATGCCAGGAAGCAAATGTTAACGGGAGATAAACAGTCGTTTTATCTACATATCTATAAGGGACTGTATCAATATCTCAGTGATAAGTTTGACATTCCTGCCTCAGCTTTGATCAAGGAAAATATAACAGAACGGCTGGTAGCGGCCGGTATTTCAGCCCCCTTGATCGATGAGTTGACAGAAACGCTGGATCTGTGCGAGATGGCCAGATATGCGCCCATTACAGGCATTGCAGAGCAGGAAGTATATGACAAAGCGAAAAACATCATTAACAACATCGAAGAACATGCGTAATTTTTTCAAATATTTTCTCTGTGCTTGTCTGCTGCTCATGATGCCTTTTTACGTTTCTGCTCTGGAAGTTGATGCAGAAGCGCTGCTTAAAAAAGGAAATGAAGCTTACGCCAAAAACAAATTCAATGAAGCAGCCTTAGCTTACGAACGGGTACTTGATGCCGGGTATGAATCGGCGGAAGTGTACTATAACCTTGGCAATGCCAATTACAAAATGGCCGAACTGCCGGAGGCGATCCTGAACTATGAAAAGGCACTTAAATTAAATCCGGGAGATGCTGATATCGAATTGAACTTACAGTTGGCCAATAGTAAGATTACGGATCGGATCGAAGCAGTTCCTGAGTTTTTTCTGAACAGATGGTGGAAGGATTTCATTCGTTTGATTCCTTTAGCAACGCTGTCGGTATTTATCGTGATTTGTAGTATTGCAGGTTTTATATCCTTGATCGCATACTTGTATATAACGAGAATATGGCCTAAAAAGATGACTTTTTATGGCGGTGTAACGTTATTGTCCTTCGCTTTGCTGTTTTGGATGATGGCAGCAGCCCAGTCGCATGAGCTGAATTCAAGTCGGGAAGGGATTGTGTTTAGCGGAGCGGCTGACGTGAAGAGCGGTCCTGCCGACCGGCAAAAAACATTGTTCGTTGTCCATGAAGGGACAAAGGTCAAGATCAGTGAGCAAGACAATCAATGGATAAAGATTGTGCTGGCCAACGGAAATGGGGGCTGGATTAGGATAACTGATATCAAGACCATATAAGGTAAGCTCCGCAGAACTTTTATACGTATTCGAAATCTTCCGTCTTTAAAATGGCATCCATTCCTGAAACTATGACTTCTGGGACTGGCCTTGCGATTCTCCTTTTAATTGTATCGATCCAGCTTCCCTCAACGCTGATCAACGCATGAAGTTGGCCCTCATCAGAAAGGAATTCATGTTGAATGATCCAAAATGAGCAATCCTTTTTCATTTTCAGTAATTTGGTAGTTAAATAAATTTTCGAGTTCAAATGGATTTCCCGTCTAAATTCACATTGCTCTTTGAATAATACCGGCCCAACGTTTTCAGATTTCATTGTGTCTATTGTGATGCCATGTTCATGCAACTTTTCGACTCTTTCCTGAGTAGCAAGGTCGTAATAACAACTGTGTCTAAGGTGAAAATTGGGGTCTAGATCGGACCACCTGAAGCTCAAATATTTCATAGATGCTTGAATGTAATTAAATTGGAGGTTATCGACCCCGGCGCCTAAATTACACGAAATATTTAATGAATGGAGAAAAGTAATGGGCATACGAAAAAAGCCGGAATGTTATTTCCGGCTTTTATAGTCTTGGTATTGTTGATTGATTATTCAACCACTTTACCGTCTTTGTCGATTTTTAGGGATCCTGTTTCTTCGCCTTTTTTAACATTGATCAGGTAGTAAGTGCTTTTATCTGCATTGGTTACCAAGAATGCTGCTGTTGGAGTCCATTCCTTAACTGTATCTGATTGCAATGTTTTTTGTACTGGCTCAGGAAGATCTTTCAATTCAACCGGCGTCCGTGTAGTACTATCTTGATATACAACAGCTTTAACTGGTTCTTTAATTTCGCTTGCTTTTACAGATGCTAATCCTGCTACTGCTAAAAATGCTGCTGATAAGATGATCTTTTTCATATTCTTCTGTTTTAAATTCAATTAAAATCGTTGTTAATTACATGAAGAGTAGGGATGATAATCATGCCTAAATGTTCATTTTTGGCATATCATTGATTTTCAAAGACTTAGTTTTAAATCGTTGAAACGCTGCTGTGGAGCTTTTCTACAGTATGTTGTGCGAGTAAGCATAATCCCGTGGTTATTGTGTGATCAGCATTTCAAGAAGATAAGGTAATGCGGGATTGCTATTGAATTTCTTCCAGACTGCATATAAGGCCGTTTGTTGGGGTATGTCTGTAAGTTCAATGAATCGGATACCTGAGTTTTCTGTTGTTGCGAGTGAGGTTGGAATTACGGATAGTCCCATCCCATTCTCTACGAGGCGGAAAATTGTGGGGGCATGTATGGAACGATGCGCGACTTTTGGCGCAAAACCCTGATCTGCACATAGGCTCACAATTTGCTGATAATATAATTGGCTTTGATCGTTCGGAAATAAGATGAAGTTTTCTTCCCGGAATTGACCAATGTTTCGAAATTCAGCGTTGGTTATGGGATGGTCTTTTGGCAAAACCAGGGAAAAAGTTTCCGTGAACACTCTTTTACTGATAAAACCTTCCGGTACGTGATTGGAGCGCATGAAGCCAAGATCCAGCGTTTCGTTTGTTAGCGATACCAGCTGCTCAGCATTACTCAGTTCATCCAGTCGGAACCGGATGTTTGGACAGTCTGTATTGAATTGCTTTAGCAAAGCTGGTAGGACCGAAGCCATAGCCGATGCCACGAAACCAATCCCAATCTGCCCGGTATTTCCTGCTGTGAACAGTTTGATGTTGGTGGCTGCCATTTCCACCTTATTGAGCACCTGCAATACATCTTTGTAAAATACTGCACCCGCGTCGCTGAGCAAAACCTTACGGTTGGTCCGCTCAAACAATTTAACTTTTAAAATGTCTTCAAGGTGTTTGATCTGCTGACTTAAAGCCGACTGAGAAATGAATAGCAGTTCTGAAGCTTTGCGGTAATGCAATTCCTCTGCAAGGACCTTAAAATAGTTTAGGTGCCGGAGTTCTAACTGATTAGCTACACTTATCATTTGATAATCATTATGTATTGTTCACTAATGGTAAATCTATGGATATTTGAGTATTGTAACCAAATAATATAACTATGATCGAAAAAATACTGACACTTGGCCTTGGCAAAGTAGGTACCTTGGTTGGCGTATTGTTAAGTAAGCAATTTGAGGTAACCGGCATGGATAAACAGAAACCTCATTATCCTTATCAGCTTCCTTTTGAGGTGATTACCGGGGATGTGACCGATGTGGTGCTGATGCAGCGATTGATCGCTGAACATGACGCCGTTGTTTCTGCACTTCCTTACTTTCTGAATAAGACAATTGCGAGAATTGCACACCAGGAGGGAAAAAGTTACTTTGACCTTACTGAAGATGTGGATACGACCAAATACATACTCGGACTAAGTGAGACTGCTACAGCAGTGATGGCTCCGCAGTGTGGCTTGGCTCCTGGGATCATTGGCATCATCGGTGCTGATCTGGCTAAGGATTTTGAGAAATTGCGTTCTATTGAAATGCGCGTTGGGGCATTGCCGATGTATCCTAATGGGGAAATGGGTTATTCTTTCACTTGGTCGGCCACAGGCGTTGTTAATGAATACATCAATGATGCCGAAGCCATTCACAATGGAAAACGTAAGCAGGTGATCAGTTTGCAAGGCAAAGAAACGATTAATATTGCGGGAGCTGCATATGAAGCTTTTTATACTTCAGGCGGTCTTGGCACAATGTGCGAAACGTATGAGGGGCGGGTAGATAAGCTGGATTACAAAACAATCCGCTATCCGGGTCATTGCGACCTGATGAACTTTCTTATCCACGAGTTACATCTGAAAAACAATAAACAGCAGCTGGAAGATATATTAAAGAATGCTAAGCCTGAAGTTGAAGAAGATGTGGTTTTGATCTACGCGGCAGCCGAGGGTTGGATAGACGGACAATTGAAACGCAATGAATTTTGTAGGTCGTATCATCGAATAGTGATAGATGGCCAAAGCTGGAGGGCTATTTCATGGACTACTGCTGCCAGTTTGGTAGCCGTGATAGAAATGGTGGCCAATGGATCATTAACTTGCAAAGGTTTCATACGGCAGGAAGATATCCCTTTTGAAGGATTATTGGCCACGCAGACTGGACAGCTATTTCTAACTGGAACCTTGGCGCAAGCAGAGGTAACACAATAATAAACGCATGAATTTTGACGATCAAAGTCCGCTGAATACCTTACTAAATATACTTTTTGAACGGTATAGTGAGCAAGTTCCCGCGGTAAAGAAGATAACAGATGCACTGATCAGTCGGGGCGTAGTTGGCGCACAGGACGAAATCATCAACGATCATATTGCATTTCGTACCTTAGGTGTGCCGAACCTTGGTATCGCTTCTTTCGAGAAAATTTTTCTATATCATGGTTACCAAAAGAGAGATAATTACTATTTTGAAGGAAAGAAGTTGAATGCTTATTGGTATGCCCCATCTTCGCCGGAATATCCGAGGATTTTTATGAGTGAACTGCTGGTTCCTGAACTTTCTGTACAAGCGCAAGCAATTATTCACAAATATACCAGGCATATACATGCGGATCCGGTCGATTCGTTGAATTTGAATAGCGGAGAAATGATTGGGGAATTTTTTCACAGGCCGCTTTGGGAACTGCCTTTGAAGTCAGACTATATATCACTGCTGGAGGAAAGCGAATACGCCGCCTGGGTGATTTATAACAGGTATTACTTAA
>JAPSHM010000243.1 GCA_031179845.1 Pedobacter sp. | reverse complement strand
ACTAGTACATAGCGGTATTTTCCATAAATAATACAGAAAAATATACAAAAGCTAATGTTATATTCAGTTTACCTATAGATTAATCTGAATTTGCTGTGTTATTTTTCAAGAACCAATTTCTATACTAGTGTAACCATTAAGCTTTCTTTTTACCTTCGATATTAGGAAGAAATCCTGTGATGACTCCGATCAATGGAAGGAAGGCACAGATTCGAAACACATATTCAATTCCCGAGTAATCAGCAAGCTTCCCGAGCAATGCAGAACCAATCCCTCCCATACCAAAAGCGAATCCAAAGAAAAGACCTGCAACTAAGCCTACCTTGCCGGGGATAAGTTCCTGCGCATATACTAAAATTGCAGAAAAAGCAGAGGCTAATATCAGACCTATGGGAACAATTAACACCCCAGTCCAGAATAAGTTGGCATAAGGAAGCATCAATGCAAATGGCGCTGCCCCGAGGATGGAAAACCAGATTACATATTTTCGTCCAAGCCTGTCACCAACCGGACCACCAATTAACGTCCCCGCTGCTACAGAAAACAAAAACACGAAAAGGTAAACTTGCGAAGTCTGTACCGAAACATTAAACTTTTCTATCAGGTAAAAAGTAAAATAACTGGTAATACTGGCCATGTAAAAGTATTTTGAAAAGATCAGTACCAGTAAAATCGAAACAGCCCCAATCACCCTCCTTTTGCTGAACGTATTGGTAACAGTATTCAGTTTAGTACCTTTTCTGGCGTTCAGATTTACCATATAGTCTTTATACCAATTGCCAACCCAACTTAAAATCATGATGGCAAGCAAAGCGATTGCAGAGAACCAGATGACGCTGAATTGTCCATTTGGAACAATGATCCAGGCGGCGAGCAGCGGACCGATTGAACTTCCCGCATTGCCACCCAGTTGAAAAATCGATTGGGCAAGCCCGCGGCGCCCACCAGATGCGGCATGCGCCATCCTTGAAGCCTCCGGATGAAATATAGAAGATCCCGTGCCGATCAGCGCAACCGAAAGCAACATAAAATAAAAGCTGGTAGACATCGATAAAGTAACTAAACCTATTAATGTAAAGCTCATTCCTACTGCCAATGAATACGGCTGAGGCTTCTTATCTGTATAGAGTCCGACGAACGGCTGAAAAAGAGAGGCTGCCATTTGAAATGTAAGCGTGATCAGACCTATCTGCGAAAAGTTTAAGTTATAATTCTCTTTAACCAAAGGATAAATAGCCGGAATCAGCGACTGTATCGTATCATTCAGCAAATGGGAAAAACTAATCGCAAAGAGTATTGGAAAAACTGTTTGCTGGGCAATTAGTTTAGTGTCAACGGGAGAGGACGTATCTTTCATTAGGGATGAGCATATAGCTGTAAAAGCAGGGTAAACAATATAAACGGCAATTGAAACATCGCAAAGATAAAAATGACTTCGATTATATACCTATATTTATGGTAGATAAACCATATAAATTATAAATAACCATGGCCAACAGATTAACAAATTTAGGAGCATTCATCATTACAGCCTTTGTTCTGCTCGCATTTTTCGGATGCCGCTCCATCCAGCCTGAGCAAACGTCCGGGTGGACAGAATTATTCAATGGCAGGGACATAAAAGATTGGAACGTAAAGATAAATCACCACGAAGTTGGCTATAATTTCGCTAATACTTTCAGGGTCGAAGACGGAATGATAAAAATTCGATATGACCAATATGAAGCCTTCAACGATCAGTTCGGGCACCTTTACTACAAAAAACCGTTTTCACATTACCGTCTACTAGTCGAATACAGAATTACAGGCGATTGGAAAGATGATGCACCCTCTTATACAATCAGCAACAGTGGCATCATGTTCCACTCACAGGATCCAAAGACCATGCTGAAGGATCAGGATTGGCCAATATCAGTCGAGTTTCAATTGCTGGCAGAGCTGGAAAAGGGAAAACCCCGCCCTACAGGTAATATGTGTTCCCCTGGAACTGATATCATTTACGAAGGAAAAATAGACAGCCGGCATTGCATTGAATCTACTTCTAAAACCTACAAAAAGGATGAATGGGTAACTGCTGAACTTATTGTAATGGGTGATTCATTGATTACACACCTGATCAACGGAGATACCGTACTGCAATATGCAAAGCCCCAAATAGGCGGCGGAGTAGTGAACAATTTTGATCCGCGCTTTAAACTGGATGGCAGGCCACTAAAAGACGGGTTCATCGCCTTGCAAAGTGAAGGACAACCGGTAGATTTTAGAAGAATCGCAATCAAGGAATTGAAACAGTAACAACACCGATCTCTAATCTTAATGCCTTACTTTATAGAATTTATAGGCAAAAAAGAAGATGACAACGTAACAGATGATCGGCGTATAATAGGCATTAGCAATTCCTGCGCTGTCAGCTACTGCGCCCATAATAAAGGGAAAAAATGCACCGCCAACGACGCCCATTGACAAAAATGAAGCCGCCTGCTGAGTACGTCCCCCAAGGTTTTTCAACCCCAGACTGAATATCGTAGGAAACATGATGCTGAAAAAGAAATTGATGAGCAGAAGCGCAAGGAAAGAAATCAAACCAAAGCTCTGGGCCACCAGGATACACATTAGTATATTCCCTAGTGCAAATGCTGCCAATAGCCTGTTCGGTGCGATAATGCGCATTAGAAAAGTTCCAATGAAACGGCCGGCCAGCATCATCCCCATAAACAACACCATATAATTCCCTGCCTCAGCGTCGCTAAAGCCCATTTTCTCATGGCCATAATTTATAAAGAATGCCCAAGTCCCTGCCTGTGCCGCTACATTGAAAAACTGAGCCACAACCGCCCAGACAAAATGCCGATGTTCAACCAGTTTTTTATCCGGCGCTATAGCGACGTTGACACCATCGGTACCCGCTTCCGAATCCACATGTGGGTCTGTAGTTGCTGGTACCGTTACGAATGAAAAAGTTATGGCGACCAATAGAATCACCGCGCCTATTACCGCATAAAGTATTTTCACAGAAGTGAGGTCGGTACTGCCAGCTACATTATTGCGCAGTAAAAAGTAGCTCCCGATTGCAGGACCAAGCATTGCTCCAACCGCATTGAAAGACTGAGCGAAATTAATCCGTTGATCACTGGTGCGCTGATCGCCTAAAGAAGCAACAAAAGGATGGGCTACTGTCTCAAGGGTTGACAAGCCGCAGCCGACAATAAACAGTGCGATGCCAAAAAAAGCGAATGATGAAATATTGGCCGCGGGTACAAACAAGAATGCACCAATTGCAAAAAGCGTCAAACCCAAAAGCACGCCTTTTTTATAACCAAACCGCTTCATAAACAACCCTGCAGGAATTCCCATCACCGCATAAGCACCAAAAACAGCAAACTGAACAAAAGCCGATTGGAATTTAGAAAGACTCATCGTATGTTGGAAGTGTTTGTTCAGCACATCCGCCATGGTAATGGCAATACCCCAGAACATGAAGAGGGAGGTGACAAACACCAGGGTAACCAGGAATTTTTTGTCAGTAAAGGCAGCTTTAGTTTTTAATTGGTTCATTGTTACAGATCAGGTTATTTGGTTAGTATAGTTTGGTTTTCGAGTATAGGATTCGCGTTCAACTATTAAACATAAACAAAATATAAATCTGGTGTGGTATTTTTTTTTAATCCGGTATTCAGGAAGCCGAATATCTCTTCAATTTAAACTGTGATATTCTGGCAGGCAGACCAGGGAATCACTGGAATTTCCATGTCATGTTCAAAGGGAATTTGCCGCTGGTCGAGGTAGCTAAAAAAAGTACAATTGACTTCAAACTGAGCTTTGGCACCTGTTGCAAGACTTATAGGAAACTGTTTGTTAATTTTGATTTGTTCGGTAAAAAACCGACATTGAGCTGAGTTAAATACGACAATATGCAAAAAATATACATGGGAGACGCAGGCCCTAAAGTTTCTCCTGCAGTTTATGGCTTTTACAGATGGGACCAGGTAAATGATGCTGCCCTTGTTATGAAAAGAACAGTTCAACTCTGTCTCGACTTGGGTATCAACACTTTTGAGCATGGCGACGGCTATGGCAATTACAAATGCGAAGAACTGTTTGGCAACCTGCTTCAAGATGGGGCCTTCAAGAGAGAAGATGTAGTTCTATTTAGCAAATGTGGATTGAGGGTTCCGCATCCCGAAAACCCTGACATCCGTGTAAAACATTACGACACCTCCGCCGCCCACATCACAAAGAGCGTAGAAACTTCTCTGAAAAAATTGAGAACGGATTACCTTGATATCTTTCTACTGGATAAACTGGATGCCATTTCCAACCTGGAGGAAACAGCATTGACTCTCGAAAAATTAAAAGATTCCGGAAAGATCAAAAGCATTGGTGTGGCAAATTTCTCGGTTTTTCAACACCAGTTGCTTGCTTCGTATCTAACAAAACCGATTGTGACTAACCATATCGAACTGAACCTTCTAAGCACACAAGCACTAGACAATGGTCAGATTGATTACATTAAACAACGTTACATGCGGCCATTGGCCTATGCCCCACTAGCTGAGGGCAGAATAGCAACCGGAACGGATCAGCAAGCAGTTAAAGTCCGCAAGGCACTCGAGAAACTGGCGGAAAAATACAATGCAGATATCGAATCACTTGCGGTAGCCTGGTTGGTTAAGTTAGGTGCACTACCCCTGATCGGGACTACTAATGAGCAAAGAATCAGAAATGCCGCCAGGGCATTTGACATAGAACTGGATCACCAGGACTGGTACGAACTATATAACGAATCCGTTGAAAACCAGTAAAATAAATATCGTTAAAAAAAGAAAGCGGAACTCAAGTCCGAAGACGAGTCCCGCTTAAATTAACGCTCTCACTGTAAAAGTAGAAAAAATATTTTAATTACCAAATAAAATTGAAATATTTTTTCTACTGCTTATTGTTATCGTCGAACTTTTAGACATCATAAACGAAAACTTTCTAACGGTTTAATACCACAGTAACCAGAGTTCTGCAATTGGAACACTATATTTGCAGCACCAGGAATAGACAGAAAGTATAATACAATTATAATATAACAGTACATGAAACACGGACTTTTGATCGACATGGATGGTGTCATCTATAGTGGAGAAAACTTAATTGAAGGCGCAGATAAATTCATTGCCGGTTTACTAAAAGAGAACATCCCTTTCACTTTTATGACCAATAACAGTCAGCGCACCAGACTGGACTCTGTAAGAAAATTGAGACTTTTGGGTATTGAAGTTACGGAAAATCATATTTATACAAGTGCAATGGCAACTGGAAAGTTCCTGGGCGACCAGGGTACACAAGGTACTGCCTATGTATTGGGCGAAGGGGGTTTATTAACGAGCTTACACGAGAATGGCATCAATCTGGTGAATACCGACCCCGAATTTGTAGTTCTCGGTGAAGGCCGCAACTTCACCCTCGAAATGGTTCAGCGTGCAGTAGATATGATTCTCGCAGGATCAAAATTTATTACAACAAACCGCGATCCATCGCCGAAAAAGCCAGGATGGAACAACCTTGGAATTGCTGCGACCACTGCAATGATTGAAGAAGCTACCGGTCGTAAAGCATTTGTTATTGGCAAACCCAGTCCGGTTATGATGCGTTCAGCCAGAAAATATTTAGGACTCGAAACTGCGGAAACCACAGTGATTGGTGACACCATGGAAACTGACATCCAGGGTGGTGCACAAATGGGTTATAAAACCGTTTTGGTATTGTCTGGCATCGCTAAAAAAGAAGATCTGACCAATTACGCTTTCAAACCAGACTTGATCGTAAGCTCTGTAGATCAGCTCGAATTTCCGATGAAATGGTGGTAAGCTAAACATTTTATCAGTTCTGGTGTTATTGTTAGGAAACAGATACAATGAATAAGACACTAGGATTAATCCTCACGCTTGTAGGAATCGCCATGTTGGTTTGGACAGGCTTTTCCTACACCAAAAGGGAAAAGGTAGTTGACGCCGGGCCAATTGAAATCTCCGCAGACCGGGAGAAAAATGTGAATTGGCCACCATATGTTGGGGGAATTGTCTTAATTGCAGGTGTAATTATGCTTGTGACCGCCAGAAAAAGATAAGAGCTTATAGAAGACTTTGCAGGATGATCCATACGTTTTCTGCCAGGATCTTCTGCCCTTCTGCTGTTGGGTGAATCCCATCTTCCTGGTTTAATTTGGCTACCCCTCCTACTCCTTCGAGTAAAAATGGTACATACGCCATTTTGTTCTGCTTTGCCAGGGTGCTAAAAGCCTCCTTG
>JAPSHM010000242.1:5291-6302 GCA_031179845.1 Pedobacter sp. | reverse complement strand
CCGTTAAGGCTGCGGATAAACATTAATGTAATTAAATGTTTCGCATCACTTTAATTATCGCTGCATGTTCTTCTTCGCCATGTCCCGCATCAATAGCTTTTTTAAATAGTCCAGCTGCAAAAGTAGTTAAATCACTATTAATTCCTGCTTCACGCGCGTGCTGCACTAGTTTTGCGATGTCAGAACCTGAAGTTTTGATCGTACTTTCCGGATTGTAATAATCATCATGACGTATTACCTTTCCCATGTGCGCCAGTTCCGCACCAAGAATTGACGACAGTTTATGCATAATTCCACCGAAAACTTCAACGTCAATTCCTTCTGCTTCACAAATGAGCGCGCCATGGCAAAAACCTATCCACTCGCCGGCGAGATAGGCAAGTACCGCCGAAAATAACGACGATGCGCTCGCAATCTCTCTGCCCATATAAGTGAGGTTTCCTGCAAGCACCTTCATAATAGGCGCAACTTTCTCAAACACTACTTGTTCCCCTGAAATTAATATAGTCGTTTCTTCGCCACCAATCTGGCTAGGCCATGCCAAAATAGCACCGTCAAGATATTCGGCTCCTTTTGAGGAGAAAAAAAGTTCCATATCACGGGCTTCCTTTGGAGTGCCAGAGCTCAGATGAATGAAAGTTTTACCTGCCCATTTATCATATGTTCTCACTTGAGCCATAATGGAATGAGCTGCCTCATAATTGGAAACACACATTATTGTGACTGGGTTTGCGGCGAAGGCGGACTCTACGGAATCTGCCATTTGTGCACCTAATTCAATAAGCGTTCGAGCTTTGTTTTCGTCACGATTCCATACAGTCAGTTGGAATCCTTTATTGATTAAAGTTGATGCCAGTGCCGACCCCATCGAACCAAGGCCAATTACTGAAATACCAGTGTTGTTATTAATTGTTTTCATTTACTTCCTTTTTTTAAGTATAGCAAATGTATCGTCCCTTCATTGCACGTACAATCCCTGAAAAATTATTCCGTTAGCTGAATAATTTTTCA
>JAPSHM010000242.1:0-5281 GCA_031179845.1 Pedobacter sp. | reverse complement strand
GATTGACAAGTCCATTATTTAAAGAATCCACGTATAAAATCCCAAATAGAATGGCGGGAAGATGTTAATGAAAAAGTGTTTATATTCGCCGGACCACTTTCATTCTTTTGATGGGTTCGTAATGACCGCCCGTAGCAATCTTCAATAATTCTGAACGTCTAATTTGATAACACTTAATTCTTGCTAGCTTAACACATTACTAATTGTTGCGGAGTACCTTGTGGATAAAAACATTTATCTATGAATTTCCAATCTATCAGTATCCCAAGTGTTGTTGAACGCAATAGTCAATCTTTAATGCAGATATCAGCTGAACCAGAAAAATGTATTCAACTGCATGAAACCGGCATTGGGTACCTGGTCGGTGACCTGGCACTGAGTCAGGGACGCGCTCCTTATCGTAACCTTAACAGCTCTCCGGCAGACATCGATTATCAGTTATTGGCTAAAGCGGGCTTACTTGTTGCATCTGGCGCAAAATCTGGAGAGATCGTTTTAACAACAGGATTTCCATATACCACCTACGAACTATACAAACAGCAGGCGATAAACTTCTTTACTCCTAAAGACATTTTTATCGAATTCAATGCCGATACAGGTATTGATAATGGTCGTAAAAGAATACAACTGACCATCAAACACCTGGAAATCATGCCCGAGATACTCGGTTGTATTACTGCCATTCGTAAAGGACTAAATCAACAAGGGAATTTCTTTGTAGTAAGCTTAGGTTACGGTACTTGCGAAACAGCACTAAGTTTGGAATCTGGACTGGTAACACGTACCTGCATGAGTGCGTCTGGTTTACGGTATGCAGTAAATAACCTACACGCCGAACTCAGCAAAAACCATAACCTGGGTATGAAAAATGAACACATGGTGAACCAAAGCTTCCAACATGGGAAAATTGTGGTAGACCGGAAACAGAAAGACCTCACGGAGCTTAGACGCAATCACCTGGCCAATTATTATGACGAAGTTATTTCGCCAACACTCAGAAAGGCATTCACCGACAATGATTTTGAAAAAGCGGACAAACTTTACCTGATCGGAGGAGGTGCCCGTTATGCAGACCTGGTAGAATGTTTTAAACAAGAGTTTGACGGAATCCTCGAAATCATAGTTCCTGAGCATGCAGAAAATATGGCAAGTATTGGTTACGCATTACGCTCCGCGCAATGGTGCGGTCCGGGCACTCTTGATCAGGCCGTGGGTCTGGATATTGGGAACGCATATACTGTTCTCAGTAAACCGACCATTTATGATGGAATGGCAATACAGCAGGAGATTGAACAGCCAATCATGAATGACCATTATGGAGATTCGATTACCTAAATACAAAGACCC
The DNA here is from genome assembly GCA_031179845.1 of Pedobacter sp. GTDB lineage: Bacteria > Bacteroidota > Bacteroidia > Sphingobacteriales > Sphingobacteriaceae > Pedobacter. The sequence goes on along the minus strand of JAPSHM010000242.1, from coordinate 3,934 downwards.
CTTCTAACAAATTGTTTACAGTGCTTAAATTGCCCTTGGCCGATGATTTGGCAGCATAGAAAGACCTGCTATTCCAGTTCCAGATTGCACTTGGCAAACTGAGCGCGCAACAACGGGAGATCTTCTGTTAAGCCACGACAGCGAAATGAGCCAGTAGAAAATAACAGTGGGCACTGGCTTGTCAGTCGATACAGTGAAGAACCATATTTCCGCTTCCTGAAAATTATTCGTAAAGAAGTGCAGGATTATTCTGATCTCATCGTTAATAAACAGTACATTATCCCATATTTGTATTTCAGATTATCTTATGCAAAACATTAAAAACATCATATTTGATTACGGTAACGTTATCTTCGAAATAGACTTTAAAAGAACACAAGATGCGCTAATGCAGCTTGGCATAAAAAACAGCACAGAATTCTTTGCACATAAAAGCCACCATTCACTTTTTAATGACTTTGAAACTGCAACCATCACTCCTGCAGAATTTAGAACGGGGATTCGCGAAGCAGCTGGCAACAAAAATTTAACAGATGAAGAAATAGACGCGGCATGGAACAGTTTACTGATTGGAGTGCCGCCGGGTATTCATGATGTATTACTTAAAGTTAAACTCAAGTACCGCACTTTCTTACTCAGCAATAACAACGAAACACATTATCTCTATATCTCGGAATACCTGAAAAAAGAGTTCAATATGGATGACAACAGCAGCTTGTTTGAAAAAGCATACTTTTCACAGCACATGTTTTTGCGTAAACCTAATGTTGAGATATTTGAGCAGGTCATTCGGGAAAACGGACTGAATCCTTCTGAAACGTTATTTATCGACGACAGTCCCCAGCACATAGAAGGTGCCAAACTTGCGGGGTTGAATACGCTGCTGATGACCAGACACCCAAGGGACTTAGAACAGGTGCTAATCGATCACCAGATTCTATAACAAATTAATACGACATAGCCTGCGTCTATATATGTATAGATATTTGGTGTTTGATTCGGGTTTGTATTATCCATAGATTTAAAAAAATAAATTTAAATTATAAGTATGGAAGATCATAAATCAAACAAACGAACACTCACCACTGCTTCTGGCAGACCTTATGCAGAACATGAAAACACACAGTCTGTAGGTAGCCGAGGTCCCCTATTGCTACAGGATTTCGTATTACATGAGAAAATGGCCCATTTCAATCGGGAACGCATTCCTGAACGTGTAGTCCATGCTAAAGGGACAGGTGCATATGGAACGTTCAAAGTAACACATGACATTACCCAATTCACAAAAGCCAAGATCTTCTCACAGATCGGTAAAGAATGCAAAGTTTTTTTAAGATTCTCTACTGTTGGCGGTGAAAAAGGAAGTGCAGATTCAGAAAGAGATCCACGTGGTTTTGCGATCAAATTCTACACGGAAGACGGGAACTGGGACTTGGTAGGCAACAATACGCCAGTTTTCTTTGTGAAAGACCCAAAAAAATTCAGCGACTTCATCCACACCCAGAAAAGAGATCCTCGGACAAATCTAAAAAGTCCAACGATGATGTGGGATTTTTGGTCTTTAAATCCGGAAAGTCTGCACCAGGTGGCCATATTAATGACAGATCGCGGAACCCCTTTCTCGTACCGTCATATGGATGGTTTTGGCAGTCATACCTATTCCATGATCGACAAAGACAACAAAAGAGTCTGGGTAAAATTCCATTTCAAAACTCAACAAGGTATAAAAAACTTCACAGGCCCTCAGGCAGATGCGATGCGTAGTGCCGACATGGACCACGCTCAACGCGATTTGGTTGAAGCGATAGATCGCGGTGAATTCCCAAAATGGAGCTTAAAAATTCAGGTGATGACCGAAGAAGAAGCCAAGGCATTTAAATGGAACCCCTTCGACCTTACTAAAGTATGGCCTCATGCCGAGTTTCCTTTGATCGATGTTGGGGAATTGGAATTGAACCAAATTCCTAGAAATTACTTTGCTCACGTTGAACAGGCAGCATTTGCCCCTTCAAATCTAATCGATGGTATTGGTTTTTCTCCAGATAGAATGCTGCAGGGACGGATTTTATCTTATGCAGATGCGCACCGTCATCGATTAGGTGTCAATTTCGAACAAATACCAGTTAACAGCTGTCCGTTTATGGTCAATAATTACCATAGAGACGGTCAGATGCGTATCGATGGGAACGGAGAGGATGACCCTAACTATTTCCCAAACAGCTTTGGCGATGTAATTCCTGACGAAAGTTATAAAGAACCGGCATGGGAATTAGATTCCAACGTAGCAGATTGGTTTGACAGAAATACAGGCCCCGGTGATGATGATCATTATACACAACCAGGAGATCTTTACCGCAAAGTTCTAAGCCCTGAACAAAAACAAAATCTTGTAGACAACATTGTTGGTGCGATGAGCGGCATTAGCGGCCCGAAACGAGACAAGATCGTTAATCTGCAGCTATGCCATTGGTTTAGAGCAGATATCGCACTTGGAATGGCAATCGCTAAAGGATTGGGAGTTGACGTAGAACAAGCCATGCCTGGACAGCACAGTTAATTGCTTTCTACAGGATCGTTAATCAAATCTTAGATAGCTGGAAACAGCCGTAAAACAAGGAACCTTCCGGAAAATATATGCAATGCAATGCCCTCAAAAAGTGAGACACTTTTGAGGGCATTTTTATTATCAGCTTTCTTTCACAGCTTCGGAATGCATAGCTAAGCCAATTTTCTGCGTTGTTTTTCCTTGATAATCAATCCAAGTTCTCTACTAGTCTGGCCTGCAATCGAAGTGTTTTCCTGTGCTCTTCGGAATAAATACGGCATTACGGCCTTTATTGGTCCGTATGGAACATATTTAGCTACATTGTAGCCCGCATCAGATAAATTGAAACTCAGGTTATCACTCATCCCCAGTAACTGGGCGAAATACACATGTGGATGATTGTGTGCGATCTGATATTGATCCAGCAATTCAGCAAGCAGACGGCAGCTTTCCTCATTATGTGTGCCGCAAACAACAGCGATCTCGTCAATGTGATCCAGGCAATAAATTAAAGAAGCATTAAAGTCACGGTCGGAAGCCGCTTTATCCGGTTGTATCGGCGAAGGATAACCCAATTCAGCAGCCCGTTTCCGCTCCTTTTCCATATAAGCACCACGCACCATTTTTACACCCAGAATGAAACCTGAAGCCTTAGCAATCAGATGGTCTGCCTTCATATCTGCAAGTTTATCGTGGCGGTACATCTGGTAGGTGTTGTAAACAATTATCTGCTCTTTATTGAACATACGCATCATATCCAAAGCCAATTCATCAATCGTATGCTGGATCCATGTCTCTTCGGCATCAATCATGATCGGTACATTCCGCTCGAAAGCCATTCTGCAAATTCTTTCACAGCGCGCTTCAACCCGCTTAAACTCCGCCGCTTCCAATGAACTTAATTGCTTTTTAGCATCTAGCTTCTCCAGCAATTCAAAACGGCCTATACCGGTAATTTTGAATACAGTAATGGGAATGCGTTGATCACCAGCAGCTCTATCAATGGTACGGAGGATCTCTTCACAGGTGAAATCAAACACAGTCTCTTCGTCTTCCCCCTCCACAGAATAATCTAAAATAGTACCTACTCCGGCTAAGGCCAGTTGTTCGATGGTATGTTCACATTCCGCAATGGTCTCTCCACCACAGAATTGTTTAAAAATGGTTGCTTTGATCAACCCCTTCACTGGCAAACCAATACTGAGCAGCAAATTTGCTACAGGCGGCCCCACCTTTGTCAGGAAATTACTGCTAATCAGCTTGAATAACCAGTATGCAGCATTTAATTCTGCATTTGATTTATTGCGGAAAGCAATTTCCGTGTCCTCAAAATTCAATGATTTCTTGGTGATTAATTCCATTTACGAATGTCAGTTAGTTATTTTGCAT
>JAPSHM010000241.1 GCA_031179845.1 Pedobacter sp. | reverse complement strand
AGGTTAAGAAGCATTTCCTCCATTTGAAGTGTCCGCGCACTCATGTCATTCATGATCATATAGCCGGCAATGTAATCATCCGCATCTGCGGCCTGAATGTTACGGCCCTTCTTACCAATGACTACAGCAACTTCAAGTTCAAAATCGAGCTTTTGAAAGTGATCGGGCATACATTCAATCTCGCCTGGACCCTGGATTGCGTTATGATTTGTAAAATAAAATATTGGGTACTGGTCGAACTCTGCGATCATGTCCACCCTGCGGTTCTTGCGGGCTGCAGCAACGTGTTGACGAAATGCATAGCCATCCCTGCAGGAAGTAGGATGCGGTACAGGGGCCAGCAATTCAAAAAATGCTTCTTGCTTAGGCTGCATTACTCCCGATTTAACTTCGAAGTCTACTTTTTTAGCCCGTTCCATTAAGTCCTCTCCTCCCTGCAAAAAAGCGTTCATTTCATCAGGAATTTGCTTGTCGCATGAATTTAGGTTATAGATGTGTCCGTCGACAAATACACCAAGGTGTTCTCTGTCTTCTGTTTTATACGATACCAGTTTCATATGTCAATTGATTTAGTAAGCAGTTGTCCAAAGCTATATAAAATTAAACAAATGCACTACAACTATCATTATACGGTAAATAATATTGCGAAATTTCATTATGATCAGTAATTAAAAAAACAATTTCGAACATTATGTGATTGATTATTTTGGTTAATACTGGATTAAATACTTAATTTAGCAAAGAAATGAAAGTGACCAAAAGCAGTTTCACCTATCAAAATCAAGTTGCCTCACAAGCTTTGGCAGATTTTAGGTATGCTATGCTTTCTAAACTCATTTTCGCTCAATATTCTATTTAGCATTCCCCCGATTAATGCTTTTAATGAACGTCTTCACGTTTCATTGTTACGACCCACATTATTCTAACAAACTAACTGAATGTTGCTATGCCTATTTATCATACTTTAGGGTCTATCCCTCCTAAACGTCATACTGTTTTCCGAAAACCAAATGGAAAGTTATATGCTGAAGAGCTCGTTTCCACGGAAGGTTTTTCAAGCTTATACTCGCTGGTTTACCACTGCCATCCCCCAACAATGGTGAAAGCAATTGGCGAACCCTATTCGGTAGAGCCTAAGATAGCCAGGGAAAAACATTTAAGACATACCAGTCTGATCGGGTTCAATGTGAAACCGGAGGATGATTATTTAAATAGCCGTAAACCTGTACTGGTCAACAGCGACCTGCACATATCCTTAGCTGCGCCCAAGAAATCGATGACAGATTATTTTTATAAGAATAGTCAGGCGGACGAGGTCATCTTTATACATGAAGGTTCAGGGACATTGAAAACCGGCTTCGGCAAAATCAATTTCAAGTATGGCGACTACCTGGTTATTCCACGTGGGACCATTTACCAATTGGAATTTGATGATGAAGGGAACCGGCTGTTTATCGTGGAAAGCTTTAGCCCCATCCGCACGCCGAAACGGTACAGGAATGCATTTGGGCAGTTAGAGGAGCATGCTCCGTTTTGTGAGCGGGACATCAGACGTCCGAAAGACCTGGAGACAATTGATGCGTACGGGGATTTTAAGGTGCTGATCAAGAAGCAGGGGATAATGTATCCTTATACGTATGCTACACATCCGTTCGATTTTGTGGGATGGGACGGATTTCATTACCCATGGGCATTTTCAATTCATGATTTTGAGCCCATCACCGGCCGGTTACACCAGCCTCCCCCAGTACATCAAACTTTTGAAGGTCATAATTTTGTGATTTGTTCTTTTGTTCCACGTAAATATGATTACCATCCGTTGTCTATTCCGGCACCGTATAACCATAGCAATGTAGATAGTGACGAGGTGTTGTATTATGTAGATGGCGACTTTATGAGCAGGAAAAGTGTGGTTAAGGGACAGATTACGTTACACCCGGGAGGGATTCCGCATGGACCGCATCCGGGAACGGTAGAGAAATCGATCGGAAAGGAAAAGACCGAAGAACTGGCCGTAATGATCGATCCTTTTCGTCCGTTGATGTTAACTGAAGATGCGGTCAGTATTGAAGATGAGGGGTATCATCAAAGCTGGCAAGAGAATGTAGAGTAATGGGAGGAAAAAATACAGATGCTGCTCACCTCTTGCAAAATCCTGAAGGGGATTTTGGAGGTCGGCTCACAGCACTGAATTTTTTCTTTAGCAGGGTGGAAAAGCGGGGTGGACGAGCAGGGTGGACGAGCAGGGTGGACGAGTAGGGTGGAAAAGCGAGAGGACGAGTAGAAGCGAACAAGCGAGGAGGATAAGCGAGAATAACTAACTAACTTATTATTTATAAAAAAATTAAGATGTCAACACAAACATTTGCAGAAAAGATTGCCAAAGCGCAGGATTTTCTTCCAATAAATGGAACAGATTATATAGAGTTTTATGTGGGTAATGCAAAGCAGGCCGCTCATTTTTATAAAACCGCATTTGGTTTTCAGTCGCTTGCTTATGCCGGCCCCGAAACTGGCGTGCGTGATCGCGCTTCCTATGTTTTGCAACAAGGTAAAATCAGGTTGGTACTGACTACGGCACTGAAATCGGACAGTCCGATCGCAGAACATGTGAAAATCCATGGCGATGGGGTTAAGGTGCTTGCCCTTTGGGTTGATGATGCTTACGGTGCGTATGACGAAACGACAAAACGTGGTGGGAAAGTTTATATGGAACCGGTCACGTTGAGTGATAAAGACGGTGATGTAAGAATGTCGGGTATCTATACTTATGGCGAAACAGTCCATATGTTCATTGAACGCAAGAATTATAAAGGCCCATTCCTACCAGGTTATGTGGAATGGAAAAGCGATTATAATCCAACCGAAACAGGATTGCTGTATGTGGATCACTGTGTAGGCAACGTAGGCTGGAACAGGATGAATGAAACGGTAAAGTGGTATGAGGAAGTTATGGGTTTTGTGAACATACTATCCTTTGATGACAAACAGATTAATACGGAATACTCTGCTTTGATGAGTAAAGTGATGAGTAATGGAAATGGTTTTTCGAAGTTTCCGATCAATGAACCTGCCGAAGGAAAGAAAAAGTCACAGATCGAAGAATATTTGGAATTTTACGAAGGCGAAGGGGTGCAGCACATTGCAGTAGCTACAAAAGATATTTTGACTACCGTAAGGGAATTAAAAGCTCGAGGGGTTGAGTTTTTAAGTGCACCCCCTGAAGCCTATTACAATATGATGCCCGATCGGGTTGGTACCATAGATGAGGAAATTACACAGCTTAGGGAATTAGGAATTCTGGTAGATTGTGATGAGGAAGGTTACTTGCTACAGATCTTCACCAAGCCTGTAGAAGACCGGCCAACTTTATTCTTTGAGATCATCCAGCGAAAAGGTGCGCAATCTTTCGGAGCAGGGAACTTCAAAGCGTTATTTGAATCTTTGGAGCGTGAACAGGAACTAAGAGGAAATTTATAATCCACTTTTTCATTTAAAAACGGAAAGGGCACCCTATAATCAGGGTGTCCTTTTTTTATTGATCAGCAATTTTCTTAATTCGCTAAGCTTTCGTTAGAAAAAAATGATTATTTTCGAACGTTCAGGCAAAAATTTAGAATGGAAATTAACGGATCGATCAATATAAGGCTTTTCATAACCAGGCTTCGCGCGGCCTTCAAGCTTTTCCAAAAGAACGACCCACTAAGATTAGCCGGCGCGACCGCCTTTTTTGCCAACTTTGCACTTCCCCCTATCCTGCTTATTCTGATGCGGATATTTGGTTCATTTATTGACAAAAAAATTCTTGCTACACGATTATTCGACCGACTCGCCAATATTTTAGACCACGAAAGCACAGGACAGATCCGGGAAACACTTAGAAATATCCGAGGTATTGATCATAAATGGTATGCTACTTTAGTGAGCTTTGTCTTTTTTCTATTTGTTGCCACCACCCTGTTCAATGTAATCAAGAACTCAATGGACCAGATTTGGTCTATCGGTAGGAAAGAACACACTGGGTTTATGTTTACAATGAGGTTAAGGGCCCGGTCGATGGTGATCATTTTGCTGGCCGGCATGTTGTTCTTGTTGGGCTTCGTTACCGATAGCATCCAAGCCTTTATAGGTGGCTATTTCAGCACAGCCGCCCCGGCCTTTGGTAAATTCTTTTTATATGTACTGAACGAATTGCTCTTTGTTGCCATTGTGATGACCTGGTTCACCGTATTGTTTCGCTTCTTAACCAACGGCCGCCCTACCTGGCAAGCCGCAATCAGGGGCGGTTTCCTTACTGCTGTGTTGTTTACTCTAGGAAAGTACATCTTGCGAATACTGCTTCCCCTGAGTGGTATCGGAAACATTTACGGGACATCCGGATCAATTGTACTGATTATGCTTTTCGTCTTCTATTCTTCGTTCATATTTTACTTCGGCGCCTGCTATGTAAAAATTCTGAGCGACGACAAAGATACGCCAATCCGACCTATAAAGGGGACATACAATTATGAGATCAAAGAAGTTGTGGGACTGAAGGAAGATTAGTCTATCGCTACTTGTTCAAAGCCTTGCATTTCGAATACAGCCAGTTTGTTTAAGATGTTATAATGTAAGGTCCCAAAAAAATTGACGATACCGTCCTTGTTCTTACCTTCAATGCAAATGCTTTCCTTTATGATCTCCTGACGTACCAATATCTGGTTGGATAGGATCAGATCCTCATCTTGAATTCTAACATCTGCTGCGTCAATTGAGAACTGTTTTAGGAGCTCCGCAAAGCTTTTTCCATTTAATAGCAAGTCTTTTATGTTCATAATCGTTTTGAATTAAGTTGGGGAGTAGCTAAGATCAATTTTAGCGCCAAAAAAAAAGGGGAACAACTTATTGTTCACCCTTTCACACCCTTAATTGGGATTCTACTCTTTTAAAATAACCTGTAAGCCAGACCGAAAGTAAATAGGCTCAACTTCGTATCATCGTAGCTGTCTTTTCCAATTTTAGAAAGACCAGTTTCATAGCGAAGGTCCAGTCCAATTTTGCCAATATCAAATCCAGCACCAAACTGCCATGCAAAGTTCTGTCCCTTGAAATCCCCTTGAAACACGTTGCCGGCAGCATCAGAAAAAGATTGATCATCGCTCAATATAAACGAGATCACCGGACCTGTATTCAAACGTAGTCCGACACCTGCCGCGCCAATTTTCGTTCCGATTAAAACTGGAACGTCCAAACTTGTAAATTTCACATCGTTTTCGAAACCTGAATCATTTTTCAAAGTGGTGTTCTTACCTGAAAGATAGAGCTCCGGTTGCAAATGGATCCCCGCTGCCCCTATGCGGGTCCATAATCCTGCATAATAGCCAGCTCTGTTGTCGCTGCTAAAAGTATTTTCTGTACTTAATTTAGAAAGATTGGCCCCTGCTTTAACGCCAAATTGGAAACTTGGCAATACCTGACTAAAAGCTGCGAAATTAAGAGAGAGAAACAATGCGGATAAAATTATTTTTTTCATGACTGGATTAAATTAACAGTGAAACATTTATGTAAAACTAAGAATATTTTCAATTGAAGGTTAATTTTTGTAGTTTTATAGATTAACATGTAAAATGGTTTACACAATTTCCGCGCCGATAATTTTCATTAGACATTTAAATGAATTTTACATTTAATTCGTACGCCATTACTTTAATTCTATGCGGCTTCGTTACACTCATTTTTTCTTACCAACTGTTAAGAAAAAAAGAGGAAACCGTACGCTTGTTTGGCCTGATGATGGTATCGAATGCCATCTGGTCGTTGGGCTACGGACTTGAGCTTGCCAGTTCAACGTTGAGCCAGATGCGCTTTTTCATTAACATTGAGTATCTCGGCATCACCACTTTACCGGTTTTCTGGTTTCAATTTTGTTTACAATTGTCAGGAAGGGACTACTGGTATAAAAAGGTGTCAAACCTTGCTGGTTTGCTTGGATTCTCATTGATTACCATATTGCTGGTTTGGACAAACGATCATCATCATTTGCATTATCAAAATATTGGTATTAACAACACCGGGCCTTTTCCAATGTTGGAAATAACGCCCGGAATTTGGTACAGGTGCTTCACTGTATTCTTCTATTTTTTGCTGGCATCGGGAAGCTACCTGATACTTAAGACCTTTAACAAGGCAGACCCCATTTACAGGCGGCAAAATTATACGATATTTTTTGCTGCCCTGATTCCCTGGATGGTCAACCTTGCCTATTTGTTGGGGATCCGACCGTTCGAAAGCCTGGACCTTACCCCTTTTGCTTTCATTGTAGCAATT
>JAPSHM010000028.1 GCA_031179845.1 Pedobacter sp. | reverse complement strand
AATGAGCCAGCGACTTTAAATGCGGATATAAATGGCGATATTGTAAGCTCAGTCTGGACTGGAGGAAACGGCGGCACTTTTTCGGCGCCCAATAGCAGAAGCACGTTATATACTCCCTCTGCGGCAGATAAAGCGGCCAATCCAAGATCTGTGGTGTTAACGCTTACAGTAACCACCGACTTAGCCGACCCCTGTAAGACGATCTCTAAATCCATTAAGGTTGACATAAAACCAGAAATTAAAGTCACCAGCGCAGCTGAACTAAGAATTTGTACCGGTCAGGCCCTAAACTATCAGCCAACCGCAGTTCCAACTGGTACGACTTTCACCTGGACAGCAACGGGATCGAGTAATGCTAGAGGATTCAACAATGGTTCAGGCACTGTACTATCCGATCGATTGTCGACCATTGATTCAGATAACCCGGCAACGGTAACGTATACAATTCTCCCTAAAAACGACAACTGTTCCGGAGACCCTTTTACGCTTGTTGTAACAATAGACCCGCTACCGGTTCTTACGACAACAGTTACCCAGCCAACCATTTGTAGCGGGCAGCAAATTGCTATTAGACTGGCCTCAAATCTAAATGGCTCTACCTATAGATGGACAAGAACTGCTACAACTGGCACTACCAATACGGTGACAGGGCCCAACACCTTTGCAACTTCAACTGCAATAATAAACGATAGGTTGACCAACAATGGGACTGAGCAAGGCTCGGCTACTTATACCATTACTCCATACTCGGCTAATGGTTGTCAGGGCAGTCCGGTAACGGTTATAGTTTATGTGGACCCGGCATTGACAGTAGCTAACGCTGGCCCCTCAGAAGCCATATGCAACGAAAATGAATATACCCTGCGTGGCAACCATGCAAATGTGGGAACAGGAACTTGGACGCAAGTACCAAAAGACGGACAAAGCCCAATAACAATTACAGACCCTAATTCGGAGAACGCTGTTTTATCCAACTTAATTAGCGGTCAGACCTATACCCTCCGATGGACAATAACCGGGGGAGCATGTGATCCTTCCATCAGTGACGTAGACATCACGATAAACACACCAACAGTTGCTGGTTCCCTTGGTACAGTTGACCCGGTTGTAGTTTGTGAAGGAAGAAATACAGGTACAATTACGCTGACTGGAAACATTGGTCAGGTGATCCGATGGGAAAAATCAACGGACAACGGCAGCAATTGGATTTCCATTTCGAACACAACAACGACCCACAACTATACCAATATAACTGGATCAACGCGATATCGGGCAGTGGTGAAGAACGGCACCTGTAATGCGCTGGAAACCAATGCACTACTGATCAACGTAATTCCAGCAACCACACTTGCCACCGCAGGCCCGGATCAGTTCCTGTGTGCTGAGACTTCTACTACAATTACTGGCAGCACGCCTTTAAATGGAGACAGCGGTTTATGGACCTTAGTGTCTGGTGATCCGACCGTCGAGATTGTGAATCCCACAAGCCCGACAACAAGCGTAAACCAACTGATTCCCGGAGCAACACCTTATGTATTCAGGTGGACGATTACAGGTCAATCGCCCTGTAATGAAGAATTCGCTGAAATAGCAGTTACCAGCTATTTGCCACTTACCAATACGATCAACACGACGAACTTGGAGGTATGTAATGGCTCAGGAATAGCAATTACCGGCTCGCAACCCACCGGAGGTAATGGAGTGTACAACTATACATGGGAAAGCAGCACCGATGGCGTCAATTGGATGCTCCTAGCCAACGAAACAGGTCAAAGCCTCAACTATACCCTTACGACGACTTTAAGTTTCAGAAGAAATGTGATCAGCAATCAGTGCCGCTTAGTAAGCAATGTTTTAAGAATAGTTGCCCAGGCACCAATTACAGGTAATACAATCAGCGAAAACCAAACGATCTGTGAAGGTCGGCCTGTGCAAAAATTAACGGGAAATCCTCCAAGCGGATCAAATGGCAACTTTAGTTTCCAATGGCAACAGCGCTTGGACGGAGGAACCTGGACGGATATCGTTGCTGCCACTCAAGTTGACTATACGCCAGGAGCCTTGAATTTAACAACGTATTTCAGACGAGTGGTAAGTACGACCACTTGTAACGGAGCCTTCTCAAGTATCAGTAACGTGATTGTCGTGACTGTCAACCCAAACGCTTTTGCTAAGATCCTATATGCCACCGATAAAGGCTGTGCCCCTTTCCTGATTGATTCCCGTAATGTTCGCGCGGAGACAAGACCTGAAAACAACAGCGAATATATCTGGTATGTTGACAATATAGAAGTGGGGCGTGGGCCGAATTTTCCGCCATATACCATCGAGAACAGCAATGAGTCTGTCACCATTAAACTGGTTACCCTTTCAGTGTTTGGTTGTGAGTCTGCTGAAGACCTCCATACGTTCAGCACCAATCAGGCTGTAACTGCATCATTCAATCCAACAACAGCAAATGACTGCGGGCCATTGTCCGTCAATTTTGTGAACACCACCTTGCAGACCGCAGGTACCACCTTTAAATGGAACTTTGGAAACGGTCAGACTTCCAACATGACTCATCCTCAACCCGTTACTTTTTTAGCTGATCCTTCGGGAAAAGATACCACCTATACGGTTACTTTATATGCGATAACAGTTTGCGGCATTGACTCTGCTAAAGGCACTGTGTTTGTGAAGGCCGCCCCTAAGTCGGTCTTTTCACCAAGCAAAGTGATCGGATGTTCCCCATTGAACGTTGAATTTACGAACACCTCTCCCGGAGGAACGAATACTTATTATTATGACTTCGGCGATGGCACTACGCTTACTAAGAACGATAAAAGCCCAGTCAACCACCAATACAATGTTACCGCCACCCGAGACTTTGTTGTGCGGATGATTGCCGAAAACTCATGTGGCAGAGATGAAAGCCAATGGACAATCCGTGTTTCACCACAGAACATTACGCCAGAACTGGTAGTGAAAGTTGAGGAAATGGAAGGTTGTGCTCCATGGACCGTGAATTTCTATAACAATTCAATTGGAGCCACGCGGTTTACCTACGATTTTGGCGATGGCAGCTCCATCCTTCCTACGACAAATACTAACACTGTTCAACATATTTATACCAGGCCGGGAACGTTTACCGTCACAATGACCGCTTATAACAGCTGTTCGGAGATTCCCACTACAGAAACGGTTACTGTTCTCCCTCAGCCGCTCACTGAATTCGAAGCCGATAACACATTGGGCTGTCCTGGTTTACTTGTAAAATTTAAGAACAACACGGAGAACGGTTTAAGCTATAACTGGGATTTTGGGGACGGCACACCAACCTCCAACGAGTTTGAGCCGACACATACCTATACAGGCGATCAGGAGTATTATACAGTGACCCTTACGGCCACCAATACCCTGGGCTGTACCATGTCCGTTAGCAGGAACCAATACATTCATATCGTAAAGCCTCCTGTTGCGGCCTTTAACGTTAATCCATCCACTTTGATCAATATCCCTGATTATACTTTCAGATTTGAAGATGAAAGCTCCAATATACCGACCATCTGGCAGTGGGATTTTGGAGATGGAACCGGTTCCGCTTTGAAGGACCCCAGTCATACTTACCTGGACACAGGTACTTATAAGGTAACCCTTAAAGTTCTGAACCAGCAGGGCTGTTTCACCAGTACATTTAAGAACGTAACCATCAAAGGTGTCCCAGGATATTTGTTTGTACCCAATTCTTTTGTTCCGGGCAATATACAGCCGGAACTCCGGGAGTTTCGCGCAAAGGGATCTGGTATTGCAAGCTGGCGCTTTAGCATTTTCAACAAATGGGGACAGCTGCTGTGGGAAACCACCAATTTGGAGGAAGGGCGACCGGTTGAAGGCTGGGATGGCACCTATAAAGGTGAGCAGTTGCCACAAGGAGTTTATTACTGGAAAGTCGATGTACAAATGGTCAATGGATCGGAATGGAAAGGCATGACCTATGATTCCACCGTACCTAAGCGCACCGGCGCGATACATTTAATCAGATAGACATGAGTGGAAGATTTAAGTATTCGATAGCGCTCTTCTTTATCGTTGCAAGCCTGCGAGCCATGCCACAGGATCATGTGTATTCGCAGTTTTTTAATGCGCCTGTTTATCTCAATCCATCACTAACCGGACAGTTTGAGGGCGACATCAGAATGAATCTTATTTACCGTAATCAATGGTCAGGACTTAGCGGCGATCTCTCCTATATTACTGCCTCAGCAGACTTGAATATCTCAAAGTTTGCCGGGGGTGTAGGGCTGATGTTCACCCGTAGTAGTGAAGGCACTGCCTACCTGGTTAAGAACAATGCGGCTGCAACCTATTCCTATAGTGTTGGTGGCGACAATTTTGTAGCTTCATTTGGGATTCAGGCAGGTTTTACCAACCGACAGATCGACTGGAGCAAACTGGTTTTCGGAGACCAGATTGATATGCGCCTTGGCTACATCCCTGGGAGTGTTTCGGCTGCACAGCCACCCGACATCGACAACAAGATATTCTTTGACGCCGCAGCGGGCACTAATATCATTTTTCATGATTTTATGGCGGGTGTAGCCGTTCATCATCTTAACCAACCTGATGAATCTTTTAGCGGCACGGAAGCCATACTTCCGATGCGGATCACTGCAAATGCCAGTTACCGAATACCTTTGAGTGCATATGCTGATTATAATCAGGATGATGGTACATATCTGATTCCATCGGTGGTTTACTACAAACAGGCGAGCTCGAGTTCTTTAAGCGCTGGTGCACAATTTAAACATAGAGGTTTAAATACCGGCATTTGGTATAGAAGTTCCAGTCAGGGAGGCCCTGATGCTATCGTTGTTTCCCTGATCTTCGATCTATTTAAAGGAAGCCGGAACGGCGAGAAGCTGAGATTGGGATTAAGCCATGACGCGACCACCTCAAAAATCAATTATACCAATACAAGCGGAACCACAGAAGGAAGTATTGGTTATGAGAAATACTTCCCCAACAGCTCCGGCTACAATAAGTTCAACGGCCTTCGGTGTTATGATTTCTATTAATTGCGGTTGAGGTTACAAGAAAAATCTTTATTATATTAGACTACGTGGAAACTATGGAGACTATATTAGATGGCAATCATCTCCTTACCCAAAGTGAGGTGAACAAATTTTTAATGGCAACGTTACTATGTGGCCTTATTGGTGCTGAGCGAGAATTCAGAAGTAAGCAGGCGGGCTTGAAGACCATGATTATGATTGGCCTGGGATCCACTTTGTTTACGATCTTGTCGGTCAAGATCGGTCTGGGCAGTCACGACCGTATCGCTTCTAATATTGTTACAGGAATTGGCTTCCTTGGTGCGGGAGTTATTTTCAAAGAGGCCAATCAGGTGAAAGGCCTGACCACGGCCTGTGTCATCTGGATCGTTGCTGCAATAGGTATGGCAATCGGTGCAGGCTACTTTGAACAGGCTATTGGCGTTACCACGGTTGTTTTAGTCGCCCTGCTTACCTTTCCATTCCTGGAAGATATGGTTGAAACCCGTTTTACCAAGCGCAGCTACAGAATCGTAAAAAGGTATGAAGGCGAAAGTCTTGAAAAGTACGAACAGGATATCAAATCCTCAAAACTGAAGTTCACAAGGGGCAAGCAGGAACTTGAAAACGGTATCATCAGTGGCACATGGGTGGCAATAGGCAGTCCAAAGAACCACAAGAGATTTGTAGACAGAATGCTGCAGGATGAAAAAATTATTGCCTTTGATTTTTAAGCCAGTCATTCCATTAACCATATCGACAATATCACCAAACTATAGTAGCTTTGGACTATGCAACGTGAACAGATCTCTGTATTCGACATCTTCAAAATAGGTATTGGCCCCTCCAGCTCTCATACGCTTGGCCCCTGGAGAGCAGCCCAACAGTTTACAGCGTCTTTGGAACAACATGGATTATTGTGGCAGGTTGCTCAGGTAAAAATCCTGCTATATGGTTCTCTGGCTAAAACCGGAGTAGGTCATGGCACTGACGTTGCGATATTATTGGGCTTAACCGGCGCAGATCCGGTTACATTTGACGTTGACGCGATTGGAAGTACTATATCCGGGATCAAGGAAGAGCAACAACTGTCGCTGAATGGAACACAGCCTATCCCTTTCAATTATAGTGATGATATGATCTTTCTTTTCTTTGAAAGCTTGCCATTCCATCCAAACGCAGTTACTTTCCAGGCATTTCTGGACAATGGAAAAGCATTTACGGAAACCTATTACTCTATCGGCGGCGGTTTTGTGGTTAAAGAGGGGCAAGAGGATACAGGCCATGACCAGGTTGACCTTCCATTTCCTGTAGAAAATGCCGGCGAGTTACTTCATTGGTGTCTTTCTACTGGTCTTAAAGTCTCTGAGGTTGTAATGGAAAATGAAACTTCCTGGCGCAAAGAGGCGGAAACCAGGAAGGGGATCATGCAGCATTTCAATGTAATGAAAGATTGCACCTACAGAGGCTGCCATACCTCAGGAATTTTACCTGGTGGTTTAAACGTAGGCAGACGGGCCGCGGCGTTAAATAAAAAGTTACTTGGCACCCATGTATATACTGATTATGCCAGTTGGATCATGGCCATCAGAAAGGGCGGAAACAGTTTCAATTACACCTTGGATTGGGTGAGCTGCTTTGCGTTGGCTGTAAACGAAGAGAACGCTTCATTTGGCAGGGTCGTAACCGCGCCGACCAATGGTGCTGCGGGCGTAATACCTGCCGTCCTTCAATATTATATTACGTTTTGTAACGGTTTTACTGACGAGCGGATTACACAGTTCATAGCCTGTGCTTCCGAGATTGGAAGCATATTTAAAAAAGGCGCAACCATATCAGCTGCAATGGGCGGATGTCAGGCAGAGATCGGCGTTTCTTCAGCCATGGCGGCGGCGGCCTTGACAGAATGTTTGGGTGGCTCACAACGCCAGGTGCTTATGGCGGCAGAAATAGCCATGGAGCATCATTTGGGTTTAACCTGCGATCCAATAGGCGGACTGGTGCAAATCCCCTGCATCGAAAGAAACACCATGGGTGCGATCAAAGCGATCACGGCCAGTCAACTTGCGCTTCAAAGTAACCCAGATCAGGCAAAGGTAAGTCTGGATGCCGTGGTGAACACGATGTGGGAAACGGCGCTGGACATGAATTCCAAATACAAAGAAACATCAGATGGCGGTCTTGCCACCAACATCCCTATCAGTTTACCTGAATGCTAAAGCGCAGATAATAGTATCTAACCGGCATTGCATTTCGGCGATTAGATCTTTTGCTGTGCCTTGATGCTCAGGTATCGGTTCACCACATTCACAGTTAGCTTCTCCGGAGGTGTAAGCAGGCTTATTATACCATGTCTTGCCAATTCCCTTACCATCAACTTCTTTTCATAGGCAAATTTGGCAGCAATGGTTTGGATATAAATATCTTCTACGTTTTGCACTGGTTTTTCTGTAATGACCTTAAGCTCTGTATTTTCAAAAAAAACAACCAGAAGCAAATGGAATTTGGCGATACGTTTTAGAAACGGCAACTGCCTGTTTAGAGCAGATGTACTTTCAAAGTTGGTATACATCACAATCAGACTACGCTGCTTTAATGTACCACGCACACTAGTATACAACGCCTCCATGTTGAGTTCCAGGTAATGGGATTTTTCCTTATACAATACCTCCATTATCTTGCCAAGCTGTGCCGGTCGACGGTCTGCAGATACGACACTCCCGGTTTTTTCGGCAATGGTGATCAGGCCTGCTTTATCCTGTTTTAACAATGCAACATTTGAAAGAACAAGACTTGCGTTTATGGCATAATCCAACAAACTTAATCCCTCAAATGGCATTTTCATTGTCCTTGATTTATCGATGATGCAGTATACATGCTGTGAACGCTCATCTGTAAATGAGTTGACCATCAAGTCGCCCTTCCGGGCCGTAGCTTTCCAATTCACTGAGCGGTAATCATCACCCTGAACATAATTTTTTACCTGCTCGAACTCCATACTATGGCCAACTCTTCTAATCTTTTTGATACCATATTCACTGAGACGGTTTGATATGGCCATGAGCTCATATTTGCGCAACTGTAAAAAGGAGGGATAAACCGGAACAGTGACTTCTTCGCCAAAGTTAAACCTCCGCGTTACCAGTCGCAATGGCGACTGCACATACAAGCGTACCTGGCCAAAAATATATTCACCTCTTTTTGTCGGCCTTAAGGTGTAAGAGATTACTTTTCGGGCACCGGCTTCTAAGCTGCTCTTAAACCAAAGGTCTCGTTTTTGAAACTGAAATGGTATTTCATCGATGATACCCAGGTAGACCTTAAAAGTATAGAAATTTTTTATATAGATCTGAAGTTGATTGTCGTCCCCGTTGCTAAGGCGTTCGGGCACGTCCCTGCGCAGGAAAACATGGCGTTTTGTGCGGTACAACAAAAGCAGGTCAATGACTACGAGCAATATAAATATCCAGAAGAAAAGATACGGAAGATCTCCGAGCCATGGCAGAAAGAACGAAAAAATAAAAACACTGACGCATAAACCAACCCCGGCAAAAAATATATTGCTCAGAAAAAGATCCTTGTAGTATTTTCTAAAAGTGTGTTTCAATGCTATTGATTTTTATCTTGGCACTTCAATTTTTTGGATAATCTGAGCTACAATATCACTGGTTGTCAGCCCTTCCATTTCTTTGTCGGGCGTAAGCATAATCCGATGGGATAATACCGGTGGTGCCACTTTTATAATGTCATCTGGCGTAACAAAGTCACGCCCCTGCATAGCGGCAAATGCTTTGGCGCCATTCAGCATAGCTAGAGAAGCCCTTGGAGATGCGCCCAGATAAAGTGACTTGTTGTTCCTCGTTTCATCGGTAATCTTTGCCACATATTCGATCAGCTTGGGTTCTACATGTAATGCTTTTATAATGCTGCGGCAGGCCTTGATCTGATCAATGCTTAAAATCGCTTTTACCGCATTTAATTCATCCTCAAGTTTACGCTGATGCTGATTCAATAAAATGCCAATCTCTTCCTCGAGTGTCGGATATTTCACCTCTATCTTAAACAGAAAGCGGTCTAACTGCGCCTCAGGTAATCGGTAGGTTCCTTCCTGTTCAATCGGATTCTGCGTTGCCAGAACCATAAAAGGCTCATCCATCAAATAGGTATGTCCATCTACAGTAATCTGTCGTTCTTCCATTACCTCGAACAACGCCGATTGTGTTTTCGCAGGTGCCCGGTTAATCTCATCAACCAGTATAATATGGCCAAATATCGGGCCTTTCCGGTACTCAAACGAAGCCGACCTAGGGTCAAAGATCGAGGTACCGATCACGTCGGAAGGCATCAGATCGGGCGTAAACTGAATGCGCGAAAAAGAAGCATCAATGCTCTTTGCAAGCAATTTGGCACTTAATGTTTTGGCCACACCTGGCACTCCCTCCAAAAGTACATGGCCATCGGCAAGCAGTCCGGCAATTAAAAAATCAATAGTATTTTTTTGGCCGACAATTATACTGCCCAAAGTTTGTCTGATTTGCTCGACTGCAGTATTTAGCTGTGTAAGGTCGGTTCTTTGGTGAAACATTTCCGTTTCCATATCTTATTGAGCTTGTTTGTAAAATTTTTCTATTAATCTATTCAGGCTAATGAGTTGATCATCATTTACCATAACCGCCTGACTTAACTTGTCTATCATTTCAATCAATTGAAGTACGACGGTCTCCTCTACACCTGATCTATGTACCAATGTATTCAAAAAGTCCTGATCCAGCCTTATGGTGTTTAAGCGGTAGCTGCTCCTTATATGTTCCAGGAAGTAGCTGATTTTTTTCTGCACAAGATCCCTGTTATCGCGCTGCTGATAATAGACTTTACCCACAACTTTGACAAAGTCTACGGAGGTGTTCTTTAACGGTTCTATAACCGGAATGATGCGTTGCCGTCGCTTCATTTCAAAAGATACAAAGGTCAACAAACCACAGAGGGCAAGATAATATGCCCAGCGCAGCGGGGCATGCTCAAGCAGCACACGAAGCACAGACTCATCCCCTGCGTTGCCACGTGTATTGTTTTCGTCCCAAATTACCCTTTTCACAGCAGGCAGGTAGGACAGCGCTGTGGAGACGTAAGCCGCAGAGGAAGGGTTTAACAAATTGTAATTAGTGAGCAATTGCGGGTTAGGCAGGATATAGAGTGCTCCTTTACCAAAAGCATACTTTACAAAAGTAACGTCACCTCTACCGTTTCTGCCCAATGCCAACGCCCGCAGCGTATCCACCTTGCTAAAATACTGATCGCCCAGCCTCTTGTCAAAAATGTAGGGTTGCCTGGACTTTAAAGCAGGGCTTACGAAATTAAGCGGGGTTCCCGTTTTATAACGAGTACCAACAGTATTCATTTGTAAGTTTAGCGTATCACTTAAAAAATCGCTTAGTTTATAAGCCGCTATAAACACATTGTTCCCTTTATGCATATATTTAACCAGTTCCTGGTAATCATATTCGTCCATATTAACCTCACCAGCAATGAGGAGATAATTACTATGCTCCAGTTCCTTCTCTATTAAAGTATTATACACTGGCAATCTAGAGGCGCTTATCTGGGCTCCTGGATACAAACTTTCCAGTTCATGGTATAGGATATAGGTCCCGAACGGCGCTTTATCGTCCTTTAGATAAGTCGGGTTCCAGTCTGTTGGTTTCGGCTTGTAATATTGGGCAACTAAATACAGCAGAATAACTACTGTACTTCCGGCCAGGTATAGGTTTAGCCCTTTCATGATGCTTGATGGTTAAACCGTTCAAAATTACCTCTGACAACGTTGAAGTGTTCCTTATCGATGAAAAATTCTCCATACCAAATGTATTCAAACTGCTTGGTCAGCGCATTGAACTCCTGCCTTCTGCCGGGATCGGTAATTTCATTTACATAAACATGATTGGTCTTTTCCGGCTGCCAACTGATCAGTTGTCTGTCATTCATTAATTTTAGCGCATTTAGATAAAATAACCGTACGGCTAATCTGTAATTGCCATTGGAAACTGCTTTATCTATTTCTTCGGTAAAATTAATCTCATGAATATTCTCCAGCAACTCATCGTAAGGAACAACAACTGCCTTGGCTTTCCCTGCAAAAATCTTCAGGTCAAGCCCAATGAATTTAATCACTATAAAAACAACCAGTGCAGCGGCCATAAAAACCACCATGTACTTCAAAAAGTTGAAACCGGCAGAATAGTGTTTTTTTAAATTACCATCCAATAAACCCCAGAACCAACTCCAGAACCTGTCCCACCAACTGGTATCTTTCTGGGCAACATCATCATATAGAAATTCCTTTTGGTCACGGTAATCCGCTATTTTTTGCGCATCGAAATTTCTAATTACTGGGGCTGTGCTGTCATTTTTCAGCGCAATGTTCCTAATAGCCTTCTCCTTTAGCGGCTGAGCAGCTGTCCCGTTAATGACTATAAGAATAAAGAAAATCGCAATAAGAGCCTTTCGCATTTCAATATTCTTCAGAATCCGCCAGCTTATCCTTCTCCTTGCCAAATTGGTCAATGCGACCCATTAATCCGGTGCTTTCATGAACTTCCACCAGGTTGTAGTAACAAAGCGCAACTCCGATTACCGGTATCACACTGAAAACATAAGTTAAAGTTTGTGTAACAGTTCCGATTATAATCATAGCCGTGCTCCATTCCTTGACTACCGGAATAAATGTACCAGCCATGATTAAGGCTAACCCAGGCATTGCAGCAAGCATCATACAGGAATAAGCAATTATCCAAATGATAAAAATTGTACCAGCCGTTACCCACCATTGGTCCTTCAATAAGTTAAAAGAACGGCTAAAGGAATATCTAAAATCGGCATTCTCCAATACCATCACCGGAAAAAGCAATGACATTGCTGG
Source organism: Pedobacter sp. (assembly GCA_031179845.1). Classification (GTDB taxonomy): domain Bacteria; phylum Bacteroidota; class Bacteroidia; order Sphingobacteriales; family Sphingobacteriaceae; genus Pedobacter. The sequence goes on along the minus strand of JAPSHM010000028.1, from coordinate 11,574 downwards.
AAATAGATAAAAACCGGGAACCAAACATAGTACAAAAGCGAGGACAAGAAATATTCCGGCAAAAAAGCTACTGAAAAACACTCTGAAGAAGTAATATTTAAAGTAACCCCAAACTTGTTCCGGACTTGGGGCAACTTTCCCATTTTCAATATAAAGAACGATGAAACTCAACACTGAGACTGTTATTGCGGCATAACTGGCCAAAGAGAACAATACAACAAGAAAATAATTAAAAGTTAAAACAGCGTCTAACTTATTTGGCGTCACATTAGTACCTGAATTATCCATTACGGTTTTGACGTCTAGCTGTTGTATCACTGATGTTATTGCCGTTCCCAGCAGGAAGAAACCACATAAATAAAAAAATACTTTAAGTAAGGGACGAAAATTCTCTCTCACAAATAAAAAAGTATCGTTGATGATCTCTCCAAAGGCACGTATTTTTTTAAATTCCAATTTTCCAGACATGTTAGCTAATTCAGATTGCGTTTACTTAATTGTAAAGGATAAATCACTACGTACCAAAGGATGAAAGCCAGCGATCCACCTAAAATACTTATGCTTAACCATAACGGCATTTGCGTGTAACGGGTAATAAAGCCTTCAAAGAAAGCGGCTACGATAAATATTGGCACTATTCCAACAGCGATCTTTGTCCCGTCCTTTGCACTATTTCTAAAAGCCTGTAAACGAGGGTAAGTTTTTGGAAACAGCAGACCCTGCCCAAGTACAAGCCCTGCGGCACCGGCTATTACAATTGCCGAAATCTCTAAAGTCCCATGAATCCAGATCACGAGGATGGACTCTGCGCCCAGGCTTTTGCTAAAAAAATAATATTCAAATGAGCCGAGCATGATCCCATTCCTCAGCAGCATAAAGACAGGGCCGATCCCTAAAAATATTCCACTTACAAAAGTAAGTAGCGATACATAAACATTATTGGCTGCGATCCGCAAAAACATAAAAATCGGTTCCTGTTGCTTATATACACCAAAAGGGTCGCCCTTGGCTATATTTTCATTGGTCATGTTTATGTAGTGGTCGCCCATAATCAGTCGCACAAAACCATCATCATATTTGGCGGACAGCACGCCGATGGCTCCGGAAACGACAAAGAAGATCAGCGCATAAAGCAACTGACGCCGGTAGGTATAGAACAAAACAGGTAGCTCAAATTTCCAGAAAGTAATGAAGCGGTTGGTGTCCTCCTTTTTATTTTTATAAATAGATTGGTGCAGCACTGAAGCCAATCCATTTAAATAAGCGGTCGTTTTGGATTCGGGGTAAAATGTTTTGGCATAAGCGAGATCATTGGTGACATCTATGAATCGCTCTGCAACCTCATCAGGATGATTAGTTTGCCGCTGTTCATAGGACTTCCATTTCCCAGAATTTTGTTTAACAAACAATGCCTCTCTCATGAGTTATAAATAGCGTGTAATTTTCGGTTAAATTACTATAAAAAAACATTTTACAATAATTATTTCACGATCAATATTATATTTGAAGAAAATGGAAACAATTAAGGTAAATACGAGTCAACATGTAGATATTGACTATCCGGTTGCCGGCCTTGGGGAACGCATAGCTGCCAGACTAATAGATCTGGGAATGATTCTGGGCATCGGTTTAATCTTTGTCTTGCTGATTATGCTTGGCGGGCTTTCAAGTGCGTTAAACAATGTTCCCAACCTTCTACCGATAATGGGCGGCATTTACTTTGCCGGTTATGTTTTCTACAATCTTATTTGTGAAATTTTTATGAACGGACAGTGCATTGGAAAACGTTTTATGAAAATAAGAGTGATCAGCACTAACGGCAGCCAGGCCAGCATAGGCCAATATTTTATCCGTTGGTTATTCCGCCTGGTAGATTTTGGCCTGACCGCCCAGGTTGGCGGTTTAGTCTGCATTGCCGTGTCGGAAAAAAAACAACGGATTGGTGATATTATTGCGGGAACTACTGTAATCAAGACTGTTCTCCGCACAGATTTGAACGAGATTGCTTTTCGTCCGGTAGACGAGGAGTATGTACCCGTCTTTGGCAATGCCTGTTCGCTTAACGATAGGGACATTGAGCTGATATCTGAAGTAATTGCCACGTATTATAAAACTTACAATACCGACCTCATCTATAGCTTGTCGGCTAAAGTGTCTGCACTCCTCAAAGTGAGTATCCCTACCGGGATGAATGAAATGGATTTTTTAAAAACCGTAGTTAAAGACTACACTCACCAAACTGCGAACGCATTATATTAACTTGAAGACTTTAAGAATCGAAGGCATCAAACTTGCTGCCCATTGCGCATGCATCGATTCGGAATAATGCAAACCATCTATTGCGACAAGCTTAGGGTCTGAAAATGCTCTTTTTGACGCGTGCGTGATATCCGTATAGTGGACACCTGCTTCAGCTGTCACTTCCCTATTTACCGCATTAAATTTATCGATTTCAGTGCTCGTCGTCTGATGATCGCGATCACTATTCTTTCCAAATGGAGTATTGCTCCAATCGGGTATTGACAAAACAAAAACCGCAGATCTTTTACCGTTTGCAAAGTCAATAGCTGTTTGGAGCAGGGCTTCAAATTCCGCTTTATAAACAGTTAGTGATTCCCCTCGATATTGATTATTTACCCCGATCAACAAGGTAACAAGGTTAAACTTGTCATTTAAGTTGGCGGCTTCTATTGCAGATTGCAATTCCCCAGTTGTCCAGCCGGTCTTCGCAATGATGACAGGCGCACTAATGTCCAATCCTTTAGCGCTTAAGCAAGCTGACAATTGGTAGGGAAAACTGCTTGCCAAGGGCACGGATTCACCGATGGTATAGGAGTCGCCCAGCGCCAGATAAGACAGTTTTTCACTTTTATTTATGATTTCTGGTACCTTCATTTCATAGCTTAATTAATTTCGGCCTTAATGCTGATGGCGATAGTACATTTTATACAGGTAGCTGCCGAATACAATAAAACCCGTTAATAAATATAAAGTTTTAATCAACCAGGACGGTTCCTTTTTCATAAAATAATTGGCTGGAACAGCAATTGCAAAAGTGAGTAATAGCGGAACAGTTGCAGGATACAAGTGAAAACTTCTCTGAAGATCCCCCTCCAGCAAAGCAAAAAATGAGCGTTGAAAGCCACATCCTGGGCAATCCATGTCAGTCAATGCTTTAAATGGGCAGGATAGAAAAAAATCATCCGCCTGATCCAGAAATAAGGACCAGGCGGATAAAATGTATATGTCCAGAATCAACAAATTAAGTGTTGGGTGTATTTGGAAACTGATTGAAGGGATCATTTGGATTATTGAAGCCATTCCGTGCTTCGGCAGCAGATGGGCCTAAATATTTGGCATTACCAAATCCTAACAAAGGATAGAATACCATCGGCAACATGATTAATCCGACCGTATACCCTTCTGTCTTTCCAAAACTTTTACTTAGCAAGTTCATCAGCCAGATGCAAAAGACAAAATTGACGCATGGAATGATCAACCATAAAATCCAGATGGTAGGCTTGCCTACTATCTCAATAAGAACAATTAAATTGTAAATAGGAATAATTGCTGCCCATCCGGGTTTCCCGGCTTTAACAAAAATCTTCCATAAAGATGCGTACACCAGTACGACAATAGCAAGCCAAAAAAATACCATACCAGCCCCAATGCCAGCACCGACTGCTGAGTACTCCGAATTGTAATCCATAATAATAGTTTGTTTTAAAACGTTATCTTGTAAAGATAAGACTAGCTACAAATTATCAAAGCTTTTATAATTTCTTTTAACGATTTAGGCCAACTGCATATTGAACAAAGCTGCGATATGCAATTTCAATTTGTTTTTAACCTCGTAAATATCAACACTATAGCTTAGTTCTTGCTGCATCGAAGTTACGGCCTTGTCATCTATGCCACAGGGAACAATGTTTTTGAAATAGTCCAGATCTGCATTTACGTTAAACGCAAAACCATGCATGGTTACCCAACGGCTGCACCTGACCCCCATCGCACATATTTTGCGGGCCTTTTCATTATCAGCATCCAGCCACACTCCTGTAAATCCTGGATATCTGCCACTTTTAATGCCGTAGTCTGCCAGGGTCAGTATGACCGCTTCCTCCAGCGTTCGAAGGTATAAATGAATATCAGTAAAGAAGTTATCGAGATCTAATATTGGGTATCCCACGATTTGTCCGGGGCCATGATAAGTAATGTCTCCACCCCTATTTATTTTATGATAGGTAGCTGCTTTGTCGACCAATCCCTGTTCATCGAGCAGCAGGTTTTCTGGCTTTCCGCTTTTCCCCATTGTATAGACATGGGGATGTTCACAAAATACAAGATAGTTAGGCGTTTCCAGATCGGTGTCTTCTGTACGGTTCTTTATTTTCAAGGCAACCGTCTGATCAAAGATCTCCTCCTGCTTGCTCCATCCTTCCTGGTATTCAATCAGGCCCCAGTCTATAAATTCAACTTTCTTATTCATTTGAAAAATTAAGCTACCACATATCCAAGCATATAATTATCCGCCATCTTGAAATAATGAACGGAAAGTTCCCTTTGACCATCCGGCAGGTCGACCAGCGAAACCAGTTGACCTTCAGCTTTTAATTTAAAAGGCTTGATATGAATATCCTGTTTAAATTCCAGCCCCTTTCTGCCATTCCATTTATAGATCGCTTCTTTTGCACACCAGCAGACATAAAGCCCATCAACATCATCGCTGATCTCGTGATCTGCAAGCTCCAGGTCTGAAAGAAATTTGTGTCTGATATTTTTGATCTTAGGCTTGATCAGCTCAATATCGACGCCAACTTTTTTAGTTTTGCCAACAATTACGGAAGCATAATCATAAGAATGACTAAGAGAAATATGGTAATCCAGATCGGGAAGATAGGGCTTTCCATGTTCATCCATCCTACAGTCAATATATGCTGAAGTATTGAGCATCGTCCGCAACAAAACACGGGTACTGAGCCAATGTAAAAGTCGCTTCCCATTGTTTAGGGACGATATAAAATCCAGTTCATGTTGTTTTAACTGCAAGCCAGAAAGCAACTCAGGTTCGGTTTCCTCGATTTTCCATACGGCAAGTATGGTATCTTCGTCAATATTTTTATTAAAAACTATGGGCATCTCTATTTTAGAAAACAATGCAAAAGTATCTTAAATTAATCATAATTTCGTCCAAATACGATAATCCTGCAAAACTTGACATTTGAAAACTTTGTCTGGCAAACGGTGCAGGCTTAATCGTCTTCAAATAACAATAAAAAAATGATCCTGTCCGACAAACGAATACTTGAAGAAATAGATAAAGGCACCATTATAATCGAGCCTTTTAATGCCGAAAGTCTTGGAACGAACTCATATGATGTCCACCTGGGAAAATATCTTGCAACCTACAATGACAGGATACTGGACGCCAAATCACACAATAAAATCGAACATTTTGAGATTCCGAAGGAAGGCTATGTGCTTCAGCCAGGAACGCTTTACCTTGGGGTAACCCTGGAGTACACTGAAACTCATGCACACGTACCTTTTTTAGAAGGAAAATCAAGTACAGGCCGGTTGGGGATAGATATTCACGCTACTGCCGGGAAAGGTGATGTCGGTTTCTGTAATACCTGGACCCTGGAAATTTCATGTGCGCAACCTGTCCGGATTTATGCAGGCATGCCCATCGGTCAGCTGATCTACTTTGTGGTGGAAGGCCATATCGAAACGATGTACAACTCGAAGAACAATGCGAAGTACAACAACAAAACAACCAAACCGGTTGAAAGCATGATGTGGAAGAACACCTTCTAAAGGTTGGTATCCTAGTACTTTAAAGACATAGATTTAGCCTCAATATTTGTATATTGAGGCTTTTTAATTTATGCTCCCACTATGAAACTGAAAATTCTACTTCCTGTCTTATTATTACTTGGAACCTGTCTGTCTTTTGGCTGGAATCTGGTGGATGACCCATTCACCAATCTGCTGAAGAAGATGCAGGAATATAACACGAAGTACGCGCAGGAGAAGGTTCATTTACATCTCGATAAGCCTTATTATGCAATTGGAGACGATATTTGGTTTAAAGCTTATGTGATTAACACCCAAACTTCGGAACCATCGACCATCAGCAATATTCTATACGTAGAATTGATCAATGAAAAAGACTCCGTAAAATTCCGTTTAAAACTACCCATGACATCCGGTATAACATGGGGTGATTTCAAACTGCCAGATTCTTTACATGAAGGCAACTACAGGATAAGGGCTTATACGCAGTGGATGAGGAATGCAGGTCCCGATTTCTTTTTTGACAAGACGATTAAAATTGGAAATTCCTGGGCCAATGAAGTCTTTACAAATACGACTTATAATTTTAGCCAGGGGGAGGCCGCCGAAAAAGTAGCAGCAAAAATAAGATTTGCCGATAAGAATGGATCGCCCTACGCGGATAGTGAAGTGAGTTATGAAGTGCAGTTGAACTCCAGGGGCCTGGCTAAAGGTAAGGCAGTAACCAATGCGGATGGCGAAGTAAATATCGCTTTTGTCAATAGTCAGCCACAACTATACAAATCAGGAAAGATCCTGGCGACCATCGCGTTATCAAATAAACGAAAAGTAACTAAGTATATTCCTGTAAAAGCGACTTCAAATCATGTAGACGTTCAGTTTTTGCCTGAAGGTGGTAACTTGGTTGAAACACTTCCAACTAAAATTGCAGTAAAGGCAGTCAATGCGGCTGGTCGCGGGGAAGATGTTTCAGGTACAATTGTCGACAATGATGGCGCTGAAATAAATCGGTTTGAGACTTTGCATCTTGGTATGGGTGCTTTTATTGTCAACGCTCAGCCAGGAAAAACTTACATCGCGAAGGTAAAGTTCAAAGATGGCTCTGAACGAAATTTTGATTTACCTAAAGCCCAGGCAAGCGGTTACGCCCTCTCGATCAGCAATGTTCAGGCGGACAAAATTGTGGTCAAAATCATGATGACTCCCGATAAAATTAATTCTGGTGAATTGAAGCTGGCAGCATTGAACAATGGCAACGCTTATTTTAGCACGCGCGCATCAACTCAAAAGCAGCTTGTTGTTGCCACTATTCCAAAAAAAGAACTGCCTTCGGGTATTATTCAGTTTACTTTATTTGACCCAGAGCAGAACCCCGTAGCAGAAAGGCTTGCCTTTGTAAACAATTTGGAGGACAGGATTCAGCTTACCGTTGATGGCGCGAAACCGAGTTATGCGAAAAGGGAACAAGTGGAATTGAGTTTAACTGCCAAACATATGGACCGACCTTTGCAAGGTAGTTTCTCTGTTTCCGTGACCAATACCGCATCAGTAACGCCAGATCCGGATAATGAATCTAACATCTTTACCAGTTTGCTACTTACTGCCGACTTAACCGGCTATGTTGAGCATCCAAACTATTACTTTCAGGACACAGATGAGAAGAGGCTAAAAGCCCTTGATCATTTGATGCTTACTCAGGGCTGGCGCAGGATATTATGGAAAAATGTGATCGCCGGAATAGCCCCGAATATCAGTTTTGAACCTGAGAAAGCTTTGAACATCAGTGGAGTTATAACCACCTATGGTGGCAAACCGCTTCCAAACAGTAAAGTTTCTCTATTCTCTTCATCAGGAGGTTACTTTGCACTGGATACGTTAACAGATGCAAAGGGTCGTTTCAATTTTGATGAGCTGGTCTTTACCGATAGCACGAAATTTATCATACAGGGAAGAACCGCGAAGGACAAAAGAAATGTGGAAATTAAATTGGATGTTGTACCTGGACAGGTGGTAACCAAAAACAAAAACTCCGGAGATCTTGAAGTAAATGTGAATGAGGCACTGCAGGGATATTTAGTAAGCAGTAACAATTACTTTGACGAGCTGACCAAACGTGGGGTCCTGGAACGCACTTTACAACTTAAGGAAGTAAACGTCGTGGAGAAGAAGAACTCTGCTCCAAACTCATCCAATTTAAATGGTGCCGGGCGTGCGGACTTCGTTATTACCGCTGAAATGCTTAAAACTTGCCCTACGCTCAGCCAATGTTTACAGGGACGGGTAGCTGGAATGATGATTCAGAATGGTATGGCCTATTTGATGCGCAGTATGTCCGTGGGTGGAAGACAACCCATGCAAATCATTTTAGACGGCATGAATGTGGGATCAGACTTCCTGGATAATATCACCCCCGCGGATGTTGAAAGCATCGAAGTGCTGAAATCAATTGGGAACACCGCAATTTATGGGTCTCAGGGAGGAGGCGGATTATTGGTCATCACAACCAAAAGAGGAGGAAACTACGGCCCTTCGACGTTTGCCGCCGGAATCATTACTTATTTTCCGAAAGGATATCACAATATAAGGGAATTCTATGCTCCGATCCACAACGGCACGGTGCCTGACAACAGGCCAGACCTGCGTAGCACCGTTTACTGGCATCCTCATGTGGTAACCGATGCAGCGGGCAAAGGCCAATTCAACTTTTTCAATACCGACGAACCAGGTACCTATAGGGTAGTAATAGAAGGGATAGATATGATGGGACACCTGGCAAGAACGGTTTACACCTATGACGTAAAATAAAATACCTAAAATGAATACGATAAAAGTTACCATAAAAGACCGTTTATGCCTGATTACAATGGACAGGGGTAAATCAAATGCGCTGAACAGGGAAATGATCATTGAGTTGAACGACATGTTTAACAGCATATCTGAAGATGCAAATATCGCCGGGGTCATGATCACCGGGAAAGCACCATTCTTCTCAGCGGGGCTCGACCTCATTGAGCTGTACAATTACGATGAAACAGAGGCAGAATCTTTCTGGAACCTGTTCCTTGATTTCATAGCAAACATTACTGCTTTCAAAAAACCTTTAGTTGCGGCAGTCAATGGGCACAGTCCTGCAGGCGGTTGCATTATCGCACTTGCGTGCGATTATAGAGTGATGGCTGAAGGCAAATACATTATTGGGTTAAATGAAGTTCCTGTCGGCATCATCGCACCTAACAGCATCTTCAATCTGTACGCTTTCTGGCTAGGTAGTGCGACTGCCTCGCGCAGCTTACTTGAGGGCAAATTGTTCAACCCCGAAGAAGCGTTGAAAGTGGGCCTGATCGATGAACTGGTCGAACCGGAACGTATCCTTACCGTTGCCGAACGCAAGATCAGAACTTACATGGGCATGGAGCGTAATACCTGGGAGCAGAGTAAACTTAGCATCAGGAAAGACCTCATTGCCAGTACCAGTGCCGATCAGGGCGAAGCGCTGGCCATTATGCTGAAACAATGGTGGGCCCCTACCACAAGGAACATATTAAAGACGATTATTGATAATCTTCAAAATAAATAGCCATGTTTAACGAGCCAATGTTAAGAGACGACGCCTTAAAAGGTAAAACAATTGTTATTACCGGTGGAGGAACAGGCCTTGGGAAGGCAATGGGCACTTATTTCCTGAAATTAGGTGCCAATTTAGTGATCACCAGTCGTAAGATTGAAGTGCTTCAGAAAACTGCACAGGAGATGGAACAGGACACCGGCGGGAAGGTTCTCGCCCTGGCTTGTGATGTTCGTGAATACGACCAGGTCGAAAACGTACTGGCTGAGAGTCTTAAAACTTTTGGGCGGGTAGACAGCCTGCTGAACAATGCCGCCGGAAACTTCATCTCTCCAACCGAGCGCCTATCTGCCAATGCTTTTTCAAGCATCATTGATATCGTATTGAAAGGATCAGTAAACTGCACACTAGCCTTTGGTAAACATTGGATCAAAGAGAAACAGGCCGCAAGTATTCTAAATATCGTGACAACCTATGCTTTTACCGGCTCTGCTTATGTGGTACCTTCTGCCTGTGCAAAAGGCGGCGTTCTGGCCATGACCCGCTCCTTAGCTGTTGAATGGGGCAAATACGGCATTCGGACCAACGCGATTGCACCGGGACCTTTTCCAACAAAGGGGGCCTGGGAACGTTTGCTCCCTGGCGAGCTGGCAGAGAAATTCGACTTCAAAAACCGTGTTCCCTTAAAACGGGTTGGTGATCATCAGGAGCTTGCAAACCTGGCCGCATTCCTTGTCAGCGACTTCTCCGGCTATATCAATGGGGAAGTGATCACCATTGATGGCGGGGAATGGTTACAGGGTGCAGGTCAATTCAATGGGCTGGAAGCAGTTCCCAACGAAATGTGGGACGCCTTTGAACAAATGACACGATCGGCTAAAGGCAGTTAAACCTTACCACCTGATCAAAGCACTGGCCCAGGTAAAGCCTGAGCCAAAAGCAGCAAGGCATACCAGGTCGCCGTCTTTAACCTTACCGGCTTCCCAGGCTTCACAAAGTGCGATCGGCACCGATGCAGCCGTGGTATTGCCGTATTTTTGTATGTTATTGAACACCTTTTCATCCGGCAAACCGAGCAACTGCTGCACATACTGGCTGATTCGTAAATTCGCCTGATGGGGTACCAATAGATCAATATCAGCGGGTGTCAGTCCATTGGCCGATAAAGCTTCTTTGATCACTTCCGGAAATTTAACTACTGCTTTCTTAAACACTGCAGGCCCATCCATATAGGGCAGTGCCGCTCCACTTTCGAGTTGTTCATGGGTCAGGAACAAACCCCCAAGTTCTTGCTCAGGGTAACCTGGCTTATTCTTCAACCACTTGTTCGCACTTGCCCCTGGATAATACATGGCCAGCAACTCTGCATCCGCACCATCACTGTGTAAATGCGTGCTCAAAATACCCTGTCCGTCTTTTTCTGAAGGTTGCAAAATCACAGCACCGGCACCATCCCCAAAGATGACGGAAACATTCCGGCTCCTCGTTTCAAAGTCCATGGCAAAAGAGTGTTTTTCACTACCCACCACCAGGATATTTTTGTACATCCCTGTTTTGATAAACTGATCGGCCACAGATAAGGCGTAAACAAATCCCGAACATTGATTGCGGATGTCAAGCGCTCCGATCTCTTTCATTTTCATTTCACGTTGCAAGAGTACTCCGCAACCCGGGAAATAATAATCTGGACTAAGGGTGGCAAATACAATAAAATCTACATCCTGCGCGGTGATCCCGGCGCGTTCGATGGCGATCTTCGCTGCTTCAACACCCATCGTGGTCGTAGTTTCCTCGAGCCGGTCAGCAAACCTACGTTCCTTGATCCCTGTACGTTCCTGGATCCACTCATCGCTGGTTTCCATAAAACGCGAAAGGTCTGCATTGGTATATACATTTTTGGGAACGTAATATCCTATTCCGGCAATCTTCGAACGATGCATAATGTTTAGCTTAGTGATTAATTTTATGCAAAAATAACTTTAACTACAACATTATTTTGAAATTAGCTTAAATTTGTACAATGTCTACAGAAACAAAAGAAGAAACATTCACACTTGACGAAATACTTACTTCATTAAAAACGGTTCACCGTTTAATACTTTGGAATGATGACGTCAATTCTTTTGATCATGTCATTCACTGCATGATGAAATATCTGGACTACTCGGAACCCCAGGCAGAAAAAATTGCATGGGAAGTTCATAACAAAGGGA
>JAPSHM010000240.1 GCA_031179845.1 Pedobacter sp. | reverse complement strand
TGAACTTCTGGGGCACGGTTTACTGTACCAAATATGCCCTGCCAGAAATTCTAAAAACAAAAGGCAGTGTGGTAGGGGTGTCGTCTATTGCAGGATACCGTGGCCTGCCTGGGCGCACAGGATATTCCGCGTCCAAATTTGCCATGAATGGGTTTATGGAGTCTTTGCGAACGGAATTGCTGAAAACAGGTGTTCATGTTATGGTCGCCTGTCCGGGTTTTACCGCTTCCAATATCCGGGTCACAGCCCTGGCTAAAGACGGATCATCACATGGGGAAACCAGCATGGAAGAGGGGAAAATGATGTCTGCAGCGCTGGTAGCCGAGACAATTGCCGATGGGATTGCCGCACGCAAACGTACCTTAATCATGACCGGACAAGGGAAATTAACCGTATGGCTCAATAAATTACTGCCTGCATTGGCTGATAAACTGGTTTACAAGCATTTCGCAAAAGAGAAAAATGCCCTTATCAAATAATTTTTTTAAGGAAACATTTGCTCGTTTGCGAAAACAATTCCATATTTGCCTACATGATGTTAACAAACGGACTTAATAACTGGTGGTGGCACAACGCAAATGCGTAGTGTAACCCTATTTTGAACGTTTTTATTTTATATAATGATAGTTGAGGGTTGCTTTAAGGCAGCCTTTTTTGTTTTATAACCTTTTTTAAAGCAGTTCGTTTTTTACGTATGAAGAAGATACTTAATCACCTATTTGAGAACAAAACCTTCAGCAGGGCTGAAGCACAAAGAATATTAACAGCGATCGCATTGGGTGAATTCAATACCTCACAGATTGCGGCATTCATTACTGCCTATGGAATGCGCAACATCACGGTTGAAGAACTTCAAGGTTTCCGCGATGCAATGTTGGAATTGTGCCTGAAGCTGGACTTTTCTGATTTTGAACTGGTGGATCTGTGTGGTACCGGTGGGGATGGTAAAGATACCTTCAACATTTCAACGCTGGCCTCATTCGTCACAGCAGGAGCAGGGTATAAAGTCGCCAAACATGGAAATTACGGAGTGTCTTCAGGCTGCGGTTCCTCGAACGTGATCGAATACCTGGGGTATTCGTTTACCAGCGACCAGGATGTGTTGAAACGAAGCCTTGATCATGCTGGTATCTGCTTTATTCATGCCCCGCTGTTCAATTCGGCAATGAAAACAGTTGCTCCCATCCGTAAGGAACTGGGCGTGAAAACTTTCTTCAATATGCTGGGACCAATGGTAAACCCGGCACAGCCCAAAAATCAGATCGTAGGGGTGTTTAGTCTGGAGCTGGCCCGCTTATATGCTTACCTTTATCAGGATACAGATAAGAATTATACGATCTTGCATGCCGTGGATGGTTTTGATGAGATTTCACTCACTTGCGACATTAAAACTTTCACTAAAAAAGGGGAAGCTTTGCTAAAGGTGTCCGACCTGGGTTTCGAGGAAATCATGGAAGCTACAATTAGGGGTGGAGATTCCGTTGAATCCTCAGCAAAGATATTTATGAACGTGTTGAATGGAGAAGGGACCAACGAGCAGAATAATGTTGTTTTATGTAACGCAGCCCTGGCTATTCAGACCATCGATCACACCAAGTCGTTCGGCGACTGCTTTTACGAAGCCGAGTCGTCTTTGATGGGAAAGAAGGCTGTTCAGTGCTTTAATAAATTGACCGGGAGATAAGTTTTATCGCATTAAAAAAAGAACTCAATGGATGTTAAACTCAAAATTTGCGGAATGAAATTGCCTGACAACATTCAGGCCGTAGCCGCTTTAAAACCCGACTATTTAGGCTTCATCTTTTTTAGGGGCTCTAAACGTTTTGTAGATGGTTTAACGCCCTCATTTGTGAAAGATCTGCCGTCAGGAATCAGGCGAACAGGCGTGTTTGTCAATGAAGAATTGAATAAGGTAGCCGGACTGGCCCTGCTTTTTGGTTTGAACGCCGTGCAGTTGCATGGGCAGGAACCCGTAAAGTATTGCATCGCTTTAAAAGGCTTGCTGGCCGATGCTGGAATAGAACTCATCAAAGCTTTTGGTGTAAATGAGGATTTCGACTTTAAATCTTTAAATGCCTATGCTAATGTGGCTGATTATTTCCTGTTTGATACGCAGAGCCCCGACCACGGCGGTACCGGTAAGACCTTTAACTGGTCCCTCCTCGATAATTACACCTTAAATAAGCCTTACTTTTTAAGTGGAGGAATTGGACCAGACCACATGGAGCAATTGAAAAATATCAATGACCCCCGGTTATATGCACTCGACATCAACAGCAGGTTTGAGCTGGCACCGGGTTTGAAGAATACAGATCAATTAAAAGACTTTAAAAATAAACTGACATCATGAGTTATTTTGTAAATGAAAAAGGTTACTACGGAGATTTCGGTGGCGCCTATATCCCCGAAATGCTATATCCAAATGTAGAAGAACTGAGGCAGAATTACCTCAAAATAATTGCAGAGGAAGATTTTCAAAAAGAATTCCATCAGCTGCTGAAAGATTATGTGGGCAGGCCTTCACCTCTATACCTCGCCAAACGCCTTTCCAAGAAGTATAATGCAAATATATTCTTGAAAAGGGAAGACCTTAACCATACGGGGGCACATAAGATCAACAATACCATCGGACAGATCTTAATGGCCGAGCGCCTGGGTAAAAAACGCATTATTGCCGAAACCGGAGCGGGTCAACATGGGGTTGCTACTGCAACAGTATGCGCCCTGCGTGGACTGGAATGTGTCATCTACATGGGTGAAATTGATATCCAGCGCCAGGCACCAAATGTGGCCAGGATGAAAATGCTTGGGGCAAGGGTTGTGCCGGCGACCTCAGGGAGCAAAACATTGAAAGATGCGACCAACGAGGCCATGCGCGACTGGATCAACAATCCTGTGGACACACATTATATCATTGGCTCGGTTGTCGGACCGCACCCATACCCCGATATGGTAGCGATATTCCAATCCATCATTTCTGAGGAAACTAAAAAACAGTTGATAGAACAAACAGGTTCTGATCAACCGGATTATGTACTGGCTTGCGTTGGAGGAGGAAGCAATGCGATCGGAATGTTCTATCATTTCATCGATGATGAAAAAGTAAAGCTTGTCGCTGTTGAAGCAGCCGGTAAAGGGGTCGACAGTGGTTTCTCTGCCGCAACCACTACGCTTGGTAAAGAAGGCGTACTGCATGGTAGCAGGAGTATTCTGATGCAAACAGGAGATGGACAGGTGGTAGAACCACATTCCGTATCTGCAGGATTGGATTACCCAGGGATCGGTCCCCAGCATGCTCACCTGTTTAAGACTGGCCGTGGAGAATATGTATCGATCACTGATGATGAATCCTTACAGGCAGGCTTACTATTAACGCAGATGGAAGGTATCATCCCGGCAATAGAAAGCGCCCATGCTTTGGCCTATCTCGAAAAAATGACCTTTACAGGAAATGAAAATGTAGTGGTTTGTTTGTCTGGCAGGGGCGACAAGGACATGGATACTTACATGAAATATTTCAATCTTTAATTTAATATGAGCAGACTAAAAGAACTCTTTCAGCATAAAAAGAATATATTATCCATTTATTATACAGCAGGCTACCCAGGCTTAAACGATACAGTTAAACTAGCAGAAACCTTAGAACAGTCGGGCGCAGACCTGCTGGAAATCGGGTTTCCATATTCTGACCCGGTGGCTGATGGACCGACCATCCAAGCCAGCAGCAAACAATCCCTGGATCAGGGAATGGACCTGAAACTATTGTTTGAACAGTTGAAAGCGCTCCGCTCCAAAGTAACTATCCCTGTTCTGCTGATGGGGTATGTGAATCCCGTATTGCAGTTTGGCGTAGAGAATTTTTGTAAGGCCTGCGTAGAAGTTGGCGTTGATGGCTGTATAGTGCCAGATCTGCCTATGGTTGAATATGAAGAATTCTATCAAACGACCTTTAAAGAGAACGGATTGTCCAACATCTTCCTCGTCACCCCGCAAACATCGCCCGAGCGCATCCGTAAAATAGACGCTTTGAGTAATGGCTTCATATACCTGCTATCTTCCTCTGCAACTACTGGTCAGCACCTACAGGTTTCAGAAGATACCCAAACGTATTTTTCCAGAATTGCCGACATGAAGCTGAATAACCCAATCATGATTGGATTTGGCATCAATAGTAAAGAAACTTTTGATAAGGCTTGTCAATATGCCAATGGCGCAATTATTGGCAGTGCATTCGTAAAGGCATTGGACCCAGCCAATTTAACCGGCAGTGTCCAAACCTTCATGCAAAACTTTAAGCCGTAACTTTTGCTTTCGTTGTCTTGGTAGATTTCAAGACAACGAAACCAATCAGGCCCGATATTATAGAAGCACAAAGAATGGCAAATTTAGCTTCTGTGATATGAAGCGCATCTTCAAACGAAAGCAGGGAAATAAAGATGGACATGGTAAAACCAATCCCAGCAAGCATACCCAGGCCAATGATGTGCTTCCATCCAGATTCGGATGGTAGATCACCTAACTTAAGCTTTACAGCAATCCAGGCGAACAAGGTTACACCAACCGTCTTACCTATAAACAAACCAGCAATGATGCCCAGTCCTAACGGAGAAACCAGGCCGCTGATCATTTCTTTTTGAAAAGTAATATTCGTATTGGCCAAAGCAAAGATTGGCATAATGAAATAATGTACCGGACCATTCAATAGGTGCTCCAATTTTTCCAAAGGAGATTCTATATTGGTTTTATTCGTCGGGATCGTTAAAGCAAGCAATACACCTGCAATCGTTGCATGAATGCCCGAATGGTGAATGAAATACCATAGGAAAATGCCGGGAATGATATAAAAGAAAAGTGCCTTTAAATTGAGGTAATTAAATATCAGCAACAAGGCAAGAACTCCGCCGGCCATCAGTAAATAGTCGAAATGTACTTCATTGGTGTAGAATACAGCGATGACAAGGATCGCTCCAAGATCATCAACAATAGCCAACGCAGCTAAGAATATTTTTAGAGAAAGGGGTGCGCTTTTCCCCAGCATGGAAATGATCGCCAATGCAAATGCGATGTCTGTTGCCATCGGGATACCCCAACCAGAAACAGTAGGTTCATTCCTATTGAAGATATAATAGATGAAGGCAGGAACAAGCATTCCTCCCATGGCGGCGACAACAGGTAAAGACGCCTTTTTTACGGAAGACAACTCCCCTTCAACCATTTCACGTTTGATCTCCAAACCGACAAGCAGGAAGAACACGGCCATTAAGGCGTCGTTGATCCAGGCAGATATAGAAAATGAATAAACCTTAGTGCCAAAGGTAAAGCCGAAATCAGTTGCCAAAAAGCCGGCAAATTCATCTCCAAAAGCTGAGTTTGCTATAAAGAGCGAAACAGCTACGGAAAATAGCAGAAGTACACCGCCAATTTGGCCGGATCGTAAAAAGTCTTTGAAAGCTTGAAGGTTTAATAGTTGTGCCATGCCGGTAAATATAGCCATTTTGGATAAACTAGACAAAGCTGTTTAAGTTTCCTTTTCCTTCGCGGATAATTTCAAATTCTCCTGAAGTGCAGTCTACCACTGTAGAAGCTTCATTGTCTCCGAAGCCGCCATCAATAACGAGGTCGACCAACTGCTCATATTTTTCGTGAATCAACTCGGGATCGGTCGAATATTCTATGACATCATCGTCGTCCCGAATTGAGGTCGATAGAATTGGGTTCCCCAGTTGTCGGACAATCTCCCTTGCGATCTCATTATCCGGTACCCTGATCCCAACTGTTCTTTTATTCGCACTCAATAATTTGGGTACATTGTTATTGGCATTCAATATAAAGGTGAACGGACCAGGCAATGCTTTTTTTAGCAACCTGAACGTTGCCGTGTCGATCGGCTTAATATAATCAGATATGTGGCTCAAATCAGAGCATATGAAAGAAAAGTTAGCTTTCTCAGGCTTGATGCCCCGGATCCGGCAGATCTTTTCAATTGCCTTTTGATTGGTGATGTCGCATCCTAAACCATATACCGTATCTGTGGGGTATATGATCAACCCGCCTTTTTTTAAAACTTCCACAACCTGCTCAATTGCCTTTGGATTTGGGTTTTCTGGGTAAATTTTGATAAGCATATGTAAAATTACACAATTGTTAGACCGAAATCGGATTATTATTATTCAATTGGGATGTTTTTAATAAAATCATAAAGTATGAGAAAAGCATTTATCGCAATTGCGGCGTTTTTGGTGGCGCTTACTGTAATGTTGGGACTTACCTACCCACCGCTCTGGTGGTTATTCGTTTTTACCGGCCCGGTTGTATTATTGGGCATTTACGATCTATATCAGCCA
>JAPSHM010000239.1 GCA_031179845.1 Pedobacter sp. | reverse complement strand
AAAAGTTTGCTTGTAATGTCTTATCATAACTTGTGCCAGCATACGCTTGCGCAATTGCGGTAAGGTAGTGTCCGGTGGCGTGTCCCCTTAATTTCGTATCCTGGGTGTCCCATACACCAAGAGGTTTTGCTCCGTTAGGCTGCGGCTGACCAAATGCATGACGGAACATATAAAGGAAGGAGTTCGGATCTGTCTTCGCCAATGTGCTAATAAACTTATCGCGATTTTGAAGAAACTTGGTTTTATGTCCATGAACATCCGTTTCTAAGGAAACCTGATCCAAATCAAATGCTTCCAATTTTAGACTTGGTGCACTTGACTTGTCAGATGCTTTAATGGTGACAAATGCCTTTGGTTGAAAGTCTGTTCCTGGAATACGCCCGGTAACTGTATACTTTCCGGGTGTTAAAACTGCGCTATTGTCGATGTCGAATGGCCACAACACACGTACTTTCGGGCCCTTTATTTGATTTCGATAAGTTCCTTGAACATAGCTTGGAAAACGTGGCAGATTCCCTACAGCTGTTTCGATTTCTACATTAGCTACTTTAGTCAAATAAGCATTATAAAGCTGCGCATCAGCTGTAGAGAAGTTCGGAAGGTCGTCTTCCTGCTTATTTTCATTTACAGCGTTTTGATTTTCGCCGCCTTGGGAATTGTTGTAGATTCCCACAACTTGCCTTTTACTGAGGGGGACACGATAAATGCGGAAATCATGGATCATGGCATTCAAATTTGGATTTCCATGTAATAGAGATTTCCCTATATAAAGCAGTGGTTTTTCATATGGTTGTCGACCGAACACTTTCGTTAGATCCATTGGAATACCGATGGTTTCGCCCACTGGCTTACCGTCGACATAAATAGTCATGGATTTCAAAGAGACATCAATAGCGATGGCTAAATGCACCCATTTATTAACCGATATAGCAGGAGAAATTGCACTTTTTTTATCACTTTCATTCGTTTGGATCACTACCTGATAACTGCTCTGACCATCAGTGCCTACTGGAGCCGTAAAAAAACGCTTCGAAGCATCAATTCCAAAGTCAAAGAAACGCTGGCCAGGTTGGCTAGAACGCAAATAGATCCATCCCGAGATGCTGAGCGATTCAGCATCTGATAACGCTTCTCCTGGAACCGTCACAAAGGCGTTTTTATCTCCATTCAGGGATAACACCTTTCCAAACCGACCGTCATCGACAAATTTGGATGCCTGGCCCTGTAAACTGGCGTGCAAATTATTCCGTGACCAATCTTTCAAATTTCCATCAAACACGTAGCGGGCAATTAATCCGGTTTCACCGATCCCATCCAATATCTGATCTCCGTTTTGTGCCTGGGCAACGTTAGCTCCATAAAATAGAACACCGAAAAATAATAGGCTACGCATGAATTTTTTGTACATCTTCATCATTGATTGCTAATATTTTTTAAAACTAAGAAGAATCCTTTTGACTGGAAAGGTCTATATTAGCGAAAAACCCCATGATTTTAACAGATATCGAAATTGATTACCAATTAAACCATAGCGTCTTTGTTATACTTTTTCCTATAAGCCAGGGGCGAAACACCGGTAAATCTTCGGAAGATCTCACGAAACGCTTTCAGGTCTGAGTATCCCACCTCATACATCACCTCATTGATGGATTTACGGGTGGTTTCAAATGATTTTTTTGCGGATTCGATCTTTACCCGTTGCGCATACTCAATTGGCGTATTTCCAGTTGCTTTCAGAAACCGCCTGTCGAAATTCCGCCTTCCAATGGAAAATTGAGAAGATAAGTCTACAATAGATATTTTCTCCATCAACTTACTTTCTATGAAAGCCTGGGCCTGTCGGATCATTTCATCTCCATGTTGTTTCTGACCTTTGAAGATGATAAATGGTGACTGGCTTTGTCGGTCCATCTCAATCTGAAAGATTTTTGAACAGTAGATCGCCGTCTGCCGATCGTAATATTTCTCCACCAAATATAAGACCAAATTTAAGAAGGAATAAGCCCCACCGTTGGTATAGATGCCATTTTCATCGGTTATTAATTCATCGGTCTGCAAATTTACCTTTGGAAACAAAGTCCTGAATTTTTCCGCATAATTCCAGTGTGTTGAACAGTTTTTCCCATCAAGTATTCCTGTTGCAGCAAGCATAAAGGCGCCACTGCATAAGGTTGCTATTTCTGCGCCTACCTTATATTGCTTTTCGATCCAGTCAACAACATATTCATTTTCCTTTTCGGCTTTTTCAAAGTTACGTGCCAAAGACGGAATAATGACCAGATTGGTCTTTTTGAGTTCAGAGAGCTGTACATGGGTCCTTACGGAGAATAGGTTACCTGCCATTTCGGTGATGGGTGTGGTGCCCGCTATCTGAATGATATAGCTGTTGTTGCCACCAATTTCTTTATGGTATTCATTGGCCCTGGTTAATATTTCATAAGCGCCAGCGATGCAGGCAACTGTCCCAAGGCTTGTTTGACCTTCCGGAGCAATGATCGTGATGTGCTTCATGTTTTTCTTACAAAGATAATAGCCTGTTGCGTCCAAATCAACCTTTTATATTGTCCATTTTGCCCCATCCAAGTAACGTTATTAGCACCTAAATTTGTCTGTGACACTGGAAGTTCTTTTTACTAAAACATTGAATTTTTAGAACGATACACTTCAAGTTTTGTTAAAAGCAGCATATAAACGACAATTAATAAAAAATAATATGAAAGTTAGAAGTTTAGTAATTGCCCTATGTATGATCATGGGCAGTCAATTTGCAAAAGCACAGGTAAAAATTGGTGATATGGTAAAAGAATGGGAGCGGTCAAAAGCTTACACAAAGGAATATCTGGACGCGATGCCAGAAGATAAATATGGTTTGAAGCCGACTCCGGAAATACGGTCATTTGCGGAGCAATTGTTACACCTTGCAGATGCCAACTACGGTTTTGCGTCGAATGCGACAAACGTTAAAAGTCCTTATGGACAAGGAGAACTTGAAAAATCGGGCGATAAATCTAAATCCAATGTGAGTAAACTGGTGCTTGCGAGCTATGATTTTGTCATCAACAACATGAAAAACATGTCTGAGGCGCAGTTGGATGAATCATTTAAGTTATTCGGAAAATTTGATATGACGAGAAGATTGGCTTTGGCAAAGGTTCTTGAACATCAGGCGCATCACCGTGGACAAACAACAGTATATCTGAGGTTGGCAGGCGTTACGCCCCCACAAGAAAAGCTATTCTAATCCTGCAAGCCAGCCGACATTTGGACACAAAATTCTGAAATACGGACACCTTTAATCTGTAATCCTTTATCACTTTTGTACAACAAACTAAGTGTTGAATATGAAGGTGATATTAATTACAGGTGCATCAGGTGGTATTGGAGAAGCGATAGTAAACAAACTTGCTGAGAGAAAAAAGGATTTACTGCTTGTCGCCAGAAATGCAGAAAAGTTAAATGAGCAGTGTATTCAGCTCAACAGACGGTTCGGAATCAAGGCGCAATATATCGCTACAGACTTGTCCGAGGTTGGAAGCGCGCAACACTTGTTCTTAGAAACGCAAGACCGAGGTTTGGAAATAGAGATGTTGATTAACAATGCAGGAGTGGGGTCCG
The DNA here is from genome assembly GCA_031179845.1 of Pedobacter sp. Classification (GTDB taxonomy): domain Bacteria; phylum Bacteroidota; class Bacteroidia; order Sphingobacteriales; family Sphingobacteriaceae; genus Pedobacter. The sequence continues at coordinate 2,732 of JAPSHM010000239.1, read as the reverse complement.
GTGGAACGTTTTCATCATTAATGTTGCAATCAGAGCTTGATCTGATCCATTTGAACGTATCCAGTCTGGTAGCACTTACTCATTTGTTTCTCAATCAGATGCAAAAGCGTAATAGTGGTGCAATCGTGAACGTTGCATCTATGGCTGCGTTTATGCCCATTCCGTATATGGCTACTTATGCAGCTAGCAAGGCTTTTGTGCGGTCTTTTACACAGTCGATCACAGAGGAATGCAAAACGTATAACATTGAAGTCACGTTGTTTTGTCCGGGCTTAACGAAAACAAATTTCAATACAGCGGCAGGTATCAACGGTGAAATAGGAAAAGGGCTCAGCTCAGATTACGATCATGCGCCAACACAGACACCGGAAGAGGTGGCCACGGAGCTTATGAAAGCGCTGGATAAGAAACAGCAATTCGCGATATCTGGAAACCTCAACCGTTTTGGCGCAGCAATGATCGCACTGATCCCAAATAAGTTTATTACGCTGATGATGGCCAAAATGTATCGGAAGAGATTAGGTATATAAACAGTAGATTTGTTCAGCGAAACAAGCGGAAATGAACAACAATATGCAGTCCTTCGATTTCAACAGTGTTTCCCAGCTCCACGAAGCGCTCGGGATTGCAAAACCACGTCATCCCTTGTTCAGTATCATACGTTTTGAAGATTTTCCTCAGATCAAGGTAGAGAACAAAACCAGGTTGATCGCTGATTTTTACCAAATAACGTTAAAAAAGGAGTGTCCTTGTAAGATTCAGTACGGGCAAACCATGTTTGATTTTGACGAAGGTATTATATCCTGTTTCGCGCCAAAACAGATCAACATCATCAGGAAGGATTTTACACCCGCCACCTCAGGATGGCAGTTATGCATTCATGCTGATTTTTTAAGGGCATATCCATTAGGGCAGAAGATCAAAGATTATGGCTTTTTTGATTACGAAATTAACGAGGCATTGATCCTCTCGGATGAGGAACAGAAGTCGATAGAAAAGATCTTCGAGCAAATTGAAACGGAGTATCATTTGCCTATCGATAATTTTAGTCAGGACGTGATCGTCTCTTATATCGATCTTCTATTGTCCTATTGTAACCGCTATTACAGCAGGCAGTTCATTACCCGGAAGACTTTCAATAGCAGCTTACTGGCTAGATTCGATGAACTATTAAATGTGTATTTTGCTGATGCTCTCAATAATGGGTTGCCGACAGTAGGTTATTTTGCTGAAAATTTAAATGTATCATCCAAATACTTGAATGACTGCCTTAAACAGGTTACAGGTCAGACCACACAGGAATTAATTCATCGAAAGTTAATGGAGGAGGCTAAAGATCTATTGGCTTCGTCAGAACTTTCGGTGAGTGAGATCGCCTTCAGATTAGGTTTTGAGTATTCACAATCCTTCAGTAAGTTATTCAAAAATAAAACCAACCAAACTCCGGTTGAATATCGGTTATCTTTCAATAACCAATCCTAGGCAATTCCCGTCTAATGGCTATTTCTTAACTATTTTCAAAAAAAAGTAAATAGGCATAGTAAAAAAGACCGATCTATTCGTGATACCTATATAAGCAGACAAATTTTGCTTAGAATAACGAAGAAGATAAAAGGGGATGACAAAAGAATTAATTAATAAGTATTTCACAGGAGACTGTTCACCAGAAGAAAAAGCACAGGTTGTGACTTATTTGGAAGGTGATGATCTACAATTGTTGCATGACTACATGGATGAAATAGATAGAATTTCTAATGATAGAATTTCTATTGACAAAAACGAATCAGATAATTTACTACAGTCAATACATAAGTCTATAAATACTGAAGAAGTAATCAAGCATATACAGGCGGAAGTTGCCCGGGAATTTCCTGAGGTTGTTGAAACAGGTGACACTGTTGATACGCAAACATTGCCTCAAACTCAAGAACAGGATTCAGGGAAAAGAAAGTTGTACAAATTTTTGCCGATGCGGATCGCCGCGAGTTTTGCACTGCTCTGTTCCCTTGCGGGAGGGGGATATTTTTCCTGGAAGTATTATAACGAGATCAATACGCCCAGTCGTGTTATCGCGAGAATTAGGACTGTAGATAATCCAACGATCAATATCAAGAAAATTAAAATGTCAGATGGCACCACAATCTGGTTAAATGCTCATTCATCATTTTCATTCGATAGTGATACCTATAATAAAGCAAAACGCGAAATAACTATTCATGGAGAGGCTTATTTCGATGTGGCCCATAACGCAAAGAAGCCATTTGTTGTAAGATCTGGTGAAATCAGCACCATTGTACTCGGAACGGCCTTCAATGTTGAGGCTTATGAAAACGAAAAGAATATTCGGGTTATCCTGGTGCGAGGTAAAGTAAAAGTGCAGACTGCTGAGCAGCAGCAGATTTTGGTACCTGGACAAATGATAGACTATTCCATAGCTACTCACAATCTATCTGTTAGGGAGATGGAGACTAAGGATGTTAGTAGTTGGACCAACGGCAACATTGTGTTCAACGATATCACTCTTGCAGACGCATTTAACCGAATGGAACAGCTATTCGGCATAGAAATTCAGTTTACAACCAAACCTGGAAGTGAAGAAAAACGCTTGACCGGTGTCTTTGACCGGAAGTCCCCTGAGGAAGTGTTAAAGCAGGTTCTTTTCGTTCATGGATTGTCTTATACTAAGAAAGGAGGCCGCTTTATCATAAAATAACTACTTAATAAAAAGAGGA
>JAPSHM010000027.1:15449-23608 GCA_031179845.1 Pedobacter sp. | reverse complement strand
AATTTGCAGTCCTTTGATACAGTCTCTGCATATTTTTCAGCCCATTCAAAATCACTTTTATTGAATACAATTACTTTGAGTTCATTTGCAAATGCTGTCAGATCGGGTCTTGGAGCTTTGAACTTTTTGGGTGATAAACAGATCCAATCCCATTCTCCCGAAAGTGGGTAGGCACCAGAAGTCTCAATGAATGTTAAAATACCTTTATCACGCAGTGATTTTGTCAGGTAATCCAGGTTATAAATTAATGGCTCGCCTCCTGTAATTACTACAGCTTTACCTGGAAAACTTTCTGCTTTTGCAACGATATCATCAGACAAGGTAAGCGGATGCAGTTCTGCATCCCAGCTTTCTTTTACGTCACACCAGTGGCAGCCTACATCACAACCTCCTAAACGAATAAAATATGCAGCTTTTCCTGTGTTAAATCCTTCACCTTGTATTGTGTAGAATTCTTCCATTAATGGAAGCAATGTGCCGTCTTCTGGTATTTGATGTGCCATATTTAAGTTTGCAAAGGTAAAATAATTAACCAATCAAAATTAGAATATATGTATATTGATCATATATATGACCAAGCTATGAATAACTTAAACTGGCTTAAAGTTGATATAGATCTGCCGGAAGGAGATTTTGTCAAACAAATTCTTGTTGGCGGAAAAAAATTATGCCTGGTAAAGCATCAAAAAGAACTTTTTGTGGTACAAAACCATTGTCCTCATGCAGGGGGTGTTTTAAGCGGTGGATGGTGCAAAGATGGCTATTTAGTCTGTCCCGTACACCGTTGGCAGTACAACTTGCATACTGGCAGGGGTGCAGAGGGGCAGGGGGACTACATTGAAATGTATCCGGTTGAAATGCGGTCAGACGGAATCTATGTAGGTTTCGAAAAAAGTTGGATTGAAAAACTTCTGGGAAGATAGTTTATAGCTTATTTATAAACCTCACCTTTTGCAGAAGCCAAAGTATTTTTAAGTAAACCAACAATAGTCATTAGTCCTACGCCTCCAGGGACCGGTGTGATCCATGATGACTTTGGAGCAACGTTTTCGAAATCTACGTCACCATATAATTTATATCCGGACTTCGTCAGTTCAGATGTTTCACGGTTAATTCCCACGTCAATTATAATTGCCCCTGGTTTAACCATATCAGCAGTAACAAAGTTTTTTTTACCGATCGCTGCTACAACGATGTCTGCCTGAAGAACCAGTTCTTTCAAATTGGTGGTCCTACTATGGGTGAGTGTAACCGTGCAATTTCCCGGATTTGCATTTCGCGCCATCAAAATACTCATTGGACTGCCAACAATATTACTACGGCCAACAACCACGCAGTGTTTACCAGCAGTATCGACTTGATAAGCTTCCAACATCAACAAGATGCCATAAGGAGTTGCAGGTATAAAGCAGGGAAGATTTCGCATCATTCTGCCTAGGTTCACCGGGTGAAAGCCGTCCACATCTTTTTGGAAATCAATCGTCTCTGTTACTTTTTCGGGATCAATATGCTTTGGAAGTGGTAGCTGTACAATTAGTCCATCTACACTGACGTCTCTATTGATCTCTTGAATCTTTTCAAGCAATTCCGCCTCGCTTACTGTAACATCGTACCGGATCAGACTGGATAAAAATCCGACTTTCTCGCAATTTTTCATTTTGCTGGCCACATAAGTCTCACTGCCACCGTCATTGCCGACCAAAATTGCCACCAAATGTGGTTTTCTTCCACTTTTGGTTAAAAAGTCTGCAGCATCTGCTGCTATTTCCTGTTTTATTTTTTCGGATGCGAATTTTCCGTCAAGTAACTGCATGTTTTGATGAGGTTGTTTATGTTTAATTATATTTGAGCTTGAACATCGCAGGAAATTAGTCCAGTTTTAGAACGGCCATGAAGGCTGTCTGCGGGATTTCTACGTTACCGACCTGGCGCATCCGTTTCTTCCCTTGTTTTTGCTTTTCAAGTAATTTACGTTTACGGGAGATATCACCACCATAGCATTTTGCAGTAACATCTTTACGCAGGGCACTGAGGGTTTCACGCGCAATAACTTTTGCGCCGATTGATGCTTGTATCTTAATCTCAAACTGCTGACGCGGAATTAATTCTCTTAATTTCTCGCAAATTTTCTTTCCAAAGTCATAGGCGTTACTACGGTGAATCAATGAAGACAATGCATCGACCGGTTCATCGTTCAGTAACATATCTAATCGCACTAAGTCTGACTTGCGATAGCCTACCTGATGGTAGTCGAATGACGCGTAACCTTTTGAGATCGTTTTTAGCTTGTCATAGAAATCAAAAACGATTTCGCCCATCGGCATTTCAAAAACCAATTCCACCCGGTCGGAAGTCAAATAAGATTGGTTGACGATAATTCCCCTTTTCTGAATACATAAAGACATTACCGGGCCAACAAATTCTGCCTTTGTGATGATGTTTGCTTTGATATAAGGCTCCTCTACCGATTCCAATTTACTAGGGTCTGGTAGATCTGAAGGGTTGTTTACGATAACTTCATCACCTTTAGTAGTATGTGCGATATAGGAAACGTTGGGAACAGTTGTGATCACTGTCATATTAAATTCCCGCTCCAATCGCTCCTGAATGATCTCCATGTGAAGCATTCCAAGAAACCCGCAACGGAAGCCAAAGCCTAACGCTGCCGAGCTTTCCGGTTCGAAAACGATAGAAGCGTCATTCAATTGCAGTTTATGCATTGCCTCACGTAATTCCTCAAATTCATCCGTATCTACCGGATAAATGCCCGCAAACACCATCGGTTTAACCTCTTCAAAACCTTGAATTGAGGTTGGTGATGGCCTGTCGACTGTCGTGATCGTATCTCCGACTTTAACTTCCCGTGCTTCTTTGATCCCGGAAATAATATAACCTACATCTCCTGTTTTAACTACGTTTCGCGGCGACAGATCTAGTTTCAAGATCCCAACCTCATCCGCCGAATATTGTTTACCAGTGTTGATGAATTTAACTTTATCACCTTTCTTAATCTCGCCATTTACTACTTTAAAATACGCAATAATTCCCCTGAAGGAATTGAAGACCGAATCGAAGATCAACGCTTGTAAAGGTGCTTCAGGATCGCCAACAGGTGCAGGCACTCGATCCACAATCGCCTGAATGATGTCAGGGATTCCCATTCCTGTCTTTCCTGATGCAGGTATGATGTCCTCACGCTTGCATCCAATCAGGTCAATGATCTGATCTTTTACTTCTTCCGGCATCGCTCCCGGCAGATCCATTTTATTCAGGATCGGAATGATCTCAAGATCATGCTCTAACGCTAAATATAAATTCGAAATTGTTTGCGCCTGAATTCCCTGAGAAGCATCAACGATCAGGAGCGCACCTTCGCAGGCTGCAATTGAACGTGAAACTTCGTAGGAAAAATCTACGTGTCCGGGCGTATCAATAAGATTGAAATTGTATTCAATTTCGCCAACCTTATAGTTCATTTGTATGGCGTGACTTTTTATCGTGATCCCGCGCTCACGCTCTAAATCCATGTTGTCAAGCAACTGCGCTTGTGCTTCGCGTTGACTAATGGTCTTAGTGTATTCCAATAAACGGTCAGCCAAAGTGCTTTTACCGTGATCAATATGTGCAATTATGCAAAAATTACGTATGTGCTTCATCAGTGGCGCAAATATAGTATTTTGCCTTGATTATACGATAATATTAAACTCATCTGCATCTTTTAAAAATGGAAAACTCCTACGTGTTTTTACAAGTTCCTCGTAGCTAACGCTAAAGGTGTAGAGATCCTCATCCTCAGGTTTATAGTAAACGGTTTTGCCCATCGGATCAATGCACATGGAATAACCACTGTGGTAAACTTCATTTCCATCATGACCAACTCTGTTGACTGCAACCACGTAACTTTGATTTTCAATTGCCCGTGCAGGAATTAGCGCCTTCCAATGCGCTGAGCGTTTGTCAGGCCAGCTGGCAATTAATAGTAGAATGTCGTATTCTTCGTTCTTGTTGCGTAACCACACAGGGAAGCGGAGGTCATAACAGATCGCCAGCCGTATTTTCCAGCCTTTGAGCTCAACGATTACTTTATTTGTTCCTGGAGTATAGGTCTTGTCCTCTTCACCCAATCCAAACAAATGTCTTTTATCATAATAGCTGGAGTGGCCATCGGGCAGCATCCAGATCATGCGATTATAGAAATTTCCGTTTTCCTTAATGATCAGGCTTCCGGTAACTGCGCATTCGTACTTCTTTGCCGTCTGCTGCATCCACTGCATTGTCTTTCCATTCATTTCTTCGGCCAGCTCGGCAGCGTTCATACTGAAACCGGTATTGAACATTTCTGGAAGCACGATCAGATCTGTCTTCTCCTTCACGCCCATTGAGAGCCGCAACGAAAGATTTTTTAAGTTCTTATCAATATTCTCCCAAAAAAGGTAGGCCTGGAAAATGGTAATTTTTAAGTTATGGATATTTATGTATTTTGGATGCTCCATTATGCTAATTTACAGGGATTAAATTATAAGTTCATTAACCGTTCAACGGCTCTTTCCAATGTTTCTTGTTTTTTTGCAAAACAAAACCTCAATACTTGGTGATCTACATTTCTTGTATAAAAGGCTGAAACCGGGATGCTTGCAACACCAAATTCTTTAACTAGCTTCGTTGCCATATCTATGTCCTTTTCTTGGTTTAAGTGTGCATAGCTAACGCATTGAAAGTAAGATCCGTTACAAGGTAGTAAATTTAACTTAGTTTCCATCAGGAGCGTGCGGAAGAAATCCCGCTTTTGCTGGAAGAAGGCAGACAAGCCGAGGTACGTTTCCTTGTCTTTGAGGTAATTGGCAATTCCCATTTGCATAGGAGTATTTACACTGAAAACGTTAAATTGATGCACTTTTCTAAATTCTTTCATCATCTGTTGAGGTGCCAGACAATACCCCAATTTCCAACCTGTGGCATGTAAAAGTTTTCCAAATGAGGCCACAACAAAGCTTCTTTCCTGCAACTCAGGATATCGCGCGATACTTTGATGCTGATGTTCATCGAACAGAATATGTTCATATACCTCATCACTTAGAATGAGCACATCTGTTTCTTTTGTCAGTTTGATCAGCGCCTTGATATCAGCATTGCTTAATATACATCCTGTAGGGTTTTGCGGACTGTTCAGGATAATCATTTTAGTATTAGCACTAAACAATTTCCTCACCATCTCCCAATCTATTGCATAGGTCGGAGGTGCCATTTCATAGGATTTGACCAATCCGCCAAGTAATCTAATTGCGGGCGCATAGCAATCATAAGCAGGTTCAAAGATGATGACTTCATCTCCGGGATTGATGCACGCGCTCAATGCTGTGAAAATTGCTTGCGTACCACCCGCAGTAATTGTAATTTCGGTATCGGGATGATAGATCGCATCATACAGATCGCTTACTTTCTCAGCGATCAGTTCTCTAAGGTGCAGCAATCCTGGCATTGGGGCATACTGGTTGAAACCCTTTTGCATCGCATCGGTCACAAAATTGAGCAGTTTGGGATCGCAGTCATAATCTGGAAAACCCTGCGATAAATTAATCGCATGATGTTCTTCGGCCAGTTTTGACATCACCGTAAAGATCGTAGTGTCCGTGTGGGGTAGTTTTGACTGTATAGATATCATCTTATAGCGAAAATAGAAATAATATTTTATAGGCTTATATCAGAATTATTTAATAATTTCAACGAGCTATGAGTTTTAAAACAAAAGAAAGCAAATTATTGCTCGTTCTGGGTGCCTTTTTCGTGGCGAATGCCATTATATCAGAGTTCATTGGTGTAAAGATTTTTACTGTAGAAGGAACGTTAGGTATTAAACAGTTTGATATTAGTTTACTTGGAGTGCCTAATCTGTCCTTTAACATGTCGGCAGGCGTATTGACATGGCCATTAATTTTCATTATGACCGATATCATCAATGAATATTTTGGTGTCCGGCAAGTGCGGTTTTTATCTGTTTTGACTGCAGTATTGATTTCCTACGCCTTCATTATTGTAGGAGCTGCCATGCATCTTACGCCGTCCGGTTTTTGGGTAAACCAGACGATTGATGGACAACAACTCAATATGAACACCGCATTTGCGGGTATTTTCGGACAGGGAATGTGGATCATTGTCGGTTCGATAGTTGCTTTCTTGATCGGCCAGATTGCAGATGTAGTGATCTTTCACCGAATTAAGAAGTTTACCGGTGATAAGGCACTTTGGCTTCGTGCAACTGGTTCTACTTTAGTATCTCAATTCATTGATAGTTTTGTGGTAATATTTATAGCTTTCTATTTGAATCCACAATATCAATGGAGCTGGCAAATGGTTGCAGCAATAGGACTGGTAAATTACACCTACAAATTCATTGTTGCTGTTTTGATGACGCCGATTTTATATATTGTGCACGGCATCATAGACAATTACCTGGGAAGAGACTTGGCGCAACGCATGACAAAAATGGCAGGAAGAAGATAACAGGCTAGCTTATACCTTGATTCTCTTATCAAAAATGAAAGTATCTACTTTCAAAAGTTTTACCGACTTGAAATCGGGATGAAGGGGGTTGATCAGATAATTGTATTCAGCATTAATAATTGATGAGGGAACGCGGAGTATTGCAGATTTTGCTTCCCCGATCCATTCTTCACCGATTTTTTGGGTGATAGGAATGTGCTGGAACTCAGTCCAACCAGCCGGCAGTTTTTTAAGTTCAACCGACAATATATAAAGGTCGTCAGGTATTTCTATAGTCATCACTTTGAACGACTGGTTTAACCCAATTTGGTTTCTGTGAACCACATTTTCAAGACAGGCAAGAGAACGTGAAGCCGCGGTATATATTGTTTCGATATCATTAGGATTCCAACGTGCAGCCCTTCCAGACGCATTCAACCCATTCGCATATTTTGCTAGCCCAATTCGAAATACTTGCATGCTTAAGCTAGATCACCATATTCTATTCTGATCAATTCTTCTTCAATTAAAGAAATACCGGTAATGGTATCCATTAAATCGAAAGGTATTTGATTTCCGAGTCCATACGACGACATATTTAACCATTGATGAAACGCTTTCGCCGAACCAAAAACCTCTATGCCTTTATCAAATAAAGAAAATGATTTCAAAAGCTTCTCACTGAGCGAGGCATCCAACTTTGACGAGCTGGATACGTAATTTTGTATTGTCTTTACATTCGTTTTAAAAGTGTCCTGGAATTCTTCTTTACTGAAACCAGACAAGTTTAAAAAGTCAAGTGCTGCTTTAGCAGATAAGCCATTTTTTGAACTGGTCATCAAACTTATCGGATTGCCATACAAAGACTGGTAAGGTGCAATAAGGGCACTTTCGGTGATCAAAGTGGTTTTCGCTTTAGATTTATAAGGTTTGGGAGTAGCAGCCATATGCGTGATAGTTTGAATTAATCAAATATAAGGAAAAAATTCTTAATATAAAAGAATATTTTCCCTTCAGTTGGGGAGTTGAGTCTTCACGTGCCGGATAAAATGGTTTAGATCAAAAGGTTTGCTAATGAAGTCATCTGCACAAGCCTCCTCCAATACTGATTTTTCAGCAGCATGGGCAGACATGATTATAATTGGGATAGCGGCTGTTTTTGGCGCTGTTTTCAATGTCCTGCAAATCTCAATCCCGTTGCCGTCAGGTAACATCACATCTAAAATCACCAAGTCAGGAATTTGATTCTGCAGATTATTATTAAACTCCAATGCGGTACTAAACGACTCTACTTCATAACCTTCTTCAATAAGTACATACTCTACAATAAATCTAATATCTTCATCATCTTCAAGAAGGTGTATACTTTTAGCCATAAATAGAGTTAAATGCTCGGGATAATTGTAAATTATAAACTACAGGAGTAACTCATTTTAGGATTAAAAGGTTTTGGAAATAATAAAGTTGGGCAGTAAAACTGCAATACAGCCTAAGTTATGTACGTTTATTTGCAAAAAAATATATATTTGGCTTAAATTAAAAATTCAAAACATGGAAACCGTGCAAACAGCTTCCAGAATAAACAAAAAAAAACATGGAAAAATTTTCAAAAGTTAAAGAATTATTAGCTTCTGTTGAAGCTGATGCTGAGAAGTTTTATAGTGCAGGTAACAATGCTG
>JAPSHM010000027.1:0-15439 GCA_031179845.1 Pedobacter sp. | reverse complement strand
CAGGAACAAGAGTACGTAAAGCTATGCAAGATTTGAAAGTCCTTGCTCAGGAGATCCGTACTGAAGTTACAGAGAAAAAAAATAGCGATAAATAATATCATCAACTGAACATCAGTAACCTACATTGTTTGGTTACTGATGTTTTATATTGAATTATGTCATATACACCAAATAACTCTCGATATACCCAGATGCAATATCGCCGATGCGGCAAAAGCGGATTAAAGTTATCTGCAATTTCATTAGGATTATGGCATAATTTCGGACATGTTGACCAATTGGACAACTGTAATAAAATATTGAAGTTAGCTTTTGATCATGGCATTACCCATTTTGATCTGGCTAACAATTATGGCCCACCTCCCGGATCAGCGGAAGAAAATTTTGGGCGACTGCTAAAGAAAGATTTCCATGGTTACCGCGATGAAATGATTATTTCTACCAAAGCAGGTTATACCATGTGGGATGGGCCTTACGGAGATTGGGGATCGAAAAAATATCTTGTGTCCAGCCTAGATCAAAGCTTGAAGCGCCTTGATCTTGATTATGTTGATATTTTTTATCATCATCGCCCTGATCCAGAAACACCATTGGAAGAAACAATGGCTGCGCTTGACCTCATTGTCCGCCAGGGAAAGGCTTTATATGTAGGGATATCCAACTATCAGCCAGCTGAAGCCGCTGAAGCTATCAAAATCTTGAAACAATTTGGGACACCATGCGTCATTCATCAGCCGAAATATTCTATGTACGAGCGTTGGATTGAAGATGGTCTGCTTGATCTCCTTGAACAGGAAGGAGTTGGATGTATCCCGTTTTCGCCCTTAGCTCAGGGACTATTAACCGATAAATACCTGATGGGTATCCCGGAAGATTCAAGAGCTGCAAAGTCCCATGGTTTCTTACAAAGAGATCAAATCACAACAGAACGGCTAACACAATTAAATGCCTTAAATGGGATCGCAAAACGCCGAGACCAAAAATTAGCTCAAATGGCGCTGTCATGGATCTTACGTGATGAACGTATTACTTCTGTGTTAGTTGGAGCAAGCAGGCCTGAGCAATTGGCTGATTCTTTAAAATGTCTCGATAATACCAAATTTAGTAGTGAAGAATTGGTGGAGATTGAAGGCATTCTTTCTGCAACTTAAAAATGATTTCCTGTAACAGGGACGTATTAATAGCTATATCTAATATGGAATCACCACAAATCCTACCCATACTTGATGCCGTTGAACTTCGTGTGTTGGGCGTACTGATGGAAAAGTCGAAAACGACCCCAGAGTATTACCCAATGACGATCAATGCGATTACACTGGCTTGTAACCAAAAAACATCGAGGAAGCCAGTCGTTCAATATGACGACCAAACCGTAACGCTGGCTCTTGATACCTTAAAAAGAAAGGGCTTTGTTTCCACAGCAACGGGTGGTGCAAGTCGAAGTGTAAAATACAAGCATAATTTTGCAATTGTATTTCCGGTACTTCCCCAGGATGTAGCCATTATGTGTCTGTTAATATTAAGAGGGCCACAAACACCAGGGGAGCTAAACACTAACTCCGGTAGGATGTACGAATTTGAATCCCTTGAAGAAGTGCAGTCAGTTTTGGAAAGGCTTTCCGATCCCGAACACGCCTATGTCATGCAGTTGCCAAAACGTGCAGGACAAAAAGAACTTCGCTACGTTCATCTTCTTGGTGGAACTCCCGATCCCGATCAATACGAAGTACAGCTAAGCTATGCCAAACCTGCAAATGACCTGGAAGAAAGATTAACGAAGGTCGAAGGGGAATTAGCAGAGCTTAAAGCCGCTTTTGACAACCTTATGAAAGAGCTGATGTGATAGCTAAAGCCGGTTAGTTTGTTCCCAATGAAATGGACGGCCGTCTATATTTTCGATTGTATTCAGTCCATTTATTACCGTAGAGCCCGTTATTTTTGAGTCTTCTTTTTTGGAATCTGGTTTACCGATCTCTATTAATAATTCGTTATACTTTTCCAATAGAGTAATGTACTTATTCATCCAGTGTTGTACTGAACTATCCTGATTTCCGTTATCCACCTTTTTATCTGGTATTGGATCTGCCATAGCCACGTTTTTCGCTTTTGCAAACTCTTCAGGAAATTCATTTGCAAAATCATGATTAATTGCCTGCCCGATTTTAGATATGGTTTCGAGGCTTAGGTGTCCATGTTCAAACCAATTGTAGATCGATGTGCGACTGACATTTAATATTCTGGAAAGCTCACTGATTCCGATTTTTGTGCGGACGACGCGTTCAATCACATCCCCTTTATTTTGTACCATATAACGTCAATTAGTTTAAATGTAACTTTTGCTTTTCTATCTCAAGGATTGTAGGGATGGAACGACCCTTTAGATATCTCTTAGCTGATTACAATGTTCCCATTATTTTTGTCACGCTATAACCTTCCTGAATGTGGGTTTGTTTTTTATATTTTTAAAAATAAATTTCTTGAATTCATCGGCCTCAAACCAGCAAACAGATAAAAGGTACTGATTTTACAACTCGTAAAGTTTCAAGTAGAAAGATGTATAATTCTGTAAACTAAATTGTAAAATATATACAATGTTGCACTACAACTCTAAAAATCCTTAATCTTCTCCGGATATATTACATAGCTTTATTTTATGAAATCACCGGTTTAGCAGATGACGCCAGTTGATAGTAACATATACTATATATATACTGCCACGAAGTCTGAATAATTTTAGCGACAAGATTTGATTTCATCACCCATATCACCACAAAATCAGCTCATGTAACTGATATAGCGAAGCTATGAAACCATGAGTAAAATCAGACCCGATTGTTCATCGAAAGGTCAACGGTTTAATAAATTCTAATTGTTAATAATTCACATAAAAAAAATTCAAATGTTAGATAGCTATACTAGAATTGCTGTTATTGGCTTGGGATATGTAGGCTTACCATTAGCCGTAGAATTCGCCAAAAAATATAAAGTCATTGGCTTTGATATTGATGAAAAGCGTATTTCGGAGCTCAACTCTGGATTCGACCACACACTCGAAATCGATTCAGGCTATTTAAATGATGTCCTCACCCACGATTGTAGTACGCCTAAAGGTCTATATTGCACCCATGAAATTGATAAAATAGCTAGCTGTACCATTTATATTGTTACAGTACCCACACCCGTAGATAAAAATAACAGCCCTGATTTACGACCGTTAATTAAGGCCAGTACAACCGTCGGCAAAGTACTTAAACGCGGGGATATTGTAATCTATGAATCAACTGTCTATCCAGGTGTCACAGAAGATGAATGTGTTCCCATTTTAGCTGCAATATCGGGCCTGGAATATAACGTTGATTTTTTTGCGGGTTATTCACCGGAACGAATCAACCCGGGCGATAAAAAACATACAGTAGCTAACATCCTAAAAATAACCTCTGGCTCAACACCAGAAGTAGCAGAACGTATCGACGAGTTATACAAGTCTGTCATCACGGCAGGAACACATAAAGCTTCTTCCATTAAAGTTGCAGAAGCCGCCAAGATAATTGAAAATGCACAGCGAGACATCAATATTGCTTTTGTTAATGAACTTGCTATGATATTTAATCGACTGGGAATCAATACCTCTGATGTATTAAGCGCGGCAAGTACAAAATGGAATTTTCTAGACTTCAAACCGGGTTTAGTTGGGGGGCACTGTATTGGAGTAGACCCATACTATCTGGCACAAAAAGCTCAGGAAGTTGGCTATCACCCTGAAATCATTTTAGCTGGACGACGCGTAAACGATGGGATGGGGGCCTATGTGGCCGAACAGCTGATCAAACAAATGGTTCAAAAGAAAATACAAATTACAGATGCCAAAATACTCGTTCTTGGCTTTACATTCAAAGAGAATTGTCCCGACGTAAGAAATACGAAAGTGATTGATATCATCAATCGGTTAAAAGAGTATAATGTACAGATTACCGTTCATGATCCTTGGGCAAACGTAATCCATGCAAAACATCAATATGGAATAATCTGCGAAAATGGGGAGTCGAAAACAAAAAGATATGATGGGATACTATTGGCTGTTGCACACCACGAGTTTAAAAATATAGAGTTGAAATCACTTTGTAATGAGAATGCTGTCGTCTATGATATCAAATCATTGCTTCCCGATGAACTTGTCAATCACCGATTGTGACGATGAGTATAGGAGGAAAGACAATATATGGTGTATTTTGGTCAATCGGACAGGAGTTAGGTTCAAAAGTGATCAGTTTCGTTATCACAATTATACTGGCAAGACTCTTATCTCCTGCGGAATTCGGACTAATAGCGATGTTATTTGTATTCATCGCTGTAGGGAATGCATTGCTTGATGGTGGCTTAACTTCTTCACTGATTCGGACGCCAGAGCTTTCACAAAAAGATTGCTCAACAGTTTTTTATTTCAATCTCATTGGGAGTCTAATATTCTATAGCGCTTTATACCTTTCAGCACCGTTAATTTCCGGGTTTTATCGTCAGCCTGTACTGACAGACGTAGTTAGGGTATACGGAATTGTTCTCATCATAAATGCATTTTATGGGATCCAGCAAACACTACTCATCAGAGATATGAGGTTTAAGACTATGACAATTATTCAACTACCGGCGGTTCTGGGGGGCGGAATCTTAGGAGTGATCTTGGCGAATTATGGATTTGGTGTATGGAGTTTAGTATATATGAGTTTGCTAAATTCATTAATTTCAACTGTTTTGTATTGGTTTTTCTCTAAATGGCGACCCATCCTTTTATTTGATTTAGTCAGTTTCAAAAAGCATTTTAATTACGGGTATAAACTCACAATTTCCAGCTTATTGGACAAATTATACCAGAATATTTATACAATTATCATCGGTAAATTCTATGCTCCTGCTCAGCTGGGTTTCTATTCAAGAGCGGAATCTATTAGTCATCTTCCTATTGGAGTCATATCAACAGCCATAAATAAAGTAACACTTCCAATGTTTGCGAAAATTGCGCAGGATAGTGAACAATTGGTGAATGTTTACAGAAGAGTAATGCTCCAGGTCATTTTTTGGATGGCTCCAATTTTGGTTGCGTTAAGTGTAATTGCTGAGCCTCTGTTTAGGTTGATGTTAACAGAAAAGTGGTTACCGGCAGTCCCTTATTTTCAAATTTTATGTATTGCTGGTGTAATGTATCCAATTAGCGCATACAACTTGAATGTTTTGAAAGTGAAAGGGCGAACCGATTTGTTCTTAAGATTAGAAGTCGCTAAAAAAGTATTATGCGTAATCGGTATTATATGCGTACTTCCTTTTGGTATCTATGGCCTTTTATATCTGCACCTGTTTTTTAGCTTTGCCAGTTTTTACATCAATTCAATCTATACAATAAGATTTATCAACTACCCAATCCTAAAACAGATCGAAGACATTTCTCCTACATTAATCGTTTCGGGTGTTGTTGGGATCGGTTGTTATTTTCTCGATCAGTTTCTAGCTCGAAATCATTTCAACGATTTATTTAGGATCATCCTGATTGGCTTAAGTTACTTCACTGGCTATTTTGCACTGGGGTACCTTATCAAGTTATCTGCAATTATAGATTTTAAAAAATCGGTGTTAACTAAAATATATCATTGATACGCTAGATACCCGGACATTGGAGACGGTTCAACAACATCCGCAATTTGTCGAAATCAACATTTATATACTTCAATGAAAACAGAGAATCAGCACATTATGGTTAGCGTTTGTTGCCTGACCTATAACCATGAGAAATACATTGCTCAAGCTGTTGAAGGCTTTCTTATGCAGAAAACAGATTTTGCAATAGAAATTATCATAGGAGAGGACTGCTCGGGTGACAGAACCAGAGATATTCTGGAGGATTATGTTTCAAGGTATCCAAATAGAATCATGTTAATTACTTCGCCATATAACGTTGGAGCCAGTAATAACGGAGTAAGGGTATTTAAAGCTGCCCGCGGAAAATATATCGCTGTTTGCGATGGCGATGATTATTGGACAGATCCTTTGAAATTGCAAAAACAAGTTGATTTTTTAGAAAAGAACGAGAATTTTGTCATGTGCGGGCATTATTCTAGGAAAATCTTAGAAAATAATGAAATACATTACAATAATTTCAATCCCAAGCCCTTGGTTTACTCTTTCAACGATGTAATGAAAGAAAAAAACACAAATACCGCAACACTAACGATCATGTTTAGAAACTCAGTCGAAATTGGTCATATGTTTACCTCAGATTGGTTTTTACAATGTTACGCTCCAGATAAATTTATTAAACTCTATACAACTTACATATCAGGAAAGCGAATTTATGTTTTGCCCGAAACAATGAGTTGTTATAGAAAGCACTCCGGGGGAGTTTGGAGCTCTTTGAAGCCTCATACTTTAAAACAGAAGGAGCTCAGCGACCTGTATTTGATCATCAAAGTCTTCAGTTATTCCTGGTGGCAGAAACTGAATCTTTTTTTACTTTACCTTAAAAAATATTTTTTATTCGAGGTGAAAGTGCGCAGTTTGCAGAGTGCCTTAAATACTATCAGGATGATATGTGTTAGGTAATTCCTAAGATTTGGTCCGTTCATCCGTGATTAAGTCGTTTCGCAATAATTTGTTAGTTGCGGATTTTAATATGACCTATCAATCAGTCGAAATAATGAACAATAATTTGTTTTTTGTAATCAACAGTCTTCATCGTGGGGGCGCAGAGCGCGTTGTTTCCGTTCTGGCAAATGAGTTCGATAAAAAAGGGTTCAATGTTGTTATCATTTGCCTGAATAAAGCCGAAATAGCTTTTCAAATTTCGCCGACAATAAAGGTGGTTCATCTGATTTTACACAGAGGGCGGGAACATCTGTTCAACAGGGTAAGATATGGTACATTGACCTATTTAAGGTTATTTATGCTACTGACAAAACAGAGACCAGCTTGTGTGCTTTCTTTTATGACAGCGGCCAATTTGTGGGCTGGTTTAGCCTGCAGTCTTAAAAATATCCCCTTTATTGTCTCTGAACGAACTACACCTGATCGTACTATTAACTCGTTCAATTTTCTTTTGCGGAAACTGTCGTTTCGCATTTATCGCAAGTCCAGGGCCATTGTTGTTCCAGCTAAAGGGATAGCGGATTGTATTATCGCCCATCGATCCTATAAGAATCTAAATAATTTCAAAGTAATCAGAAACCCCATAAATATTTTTCCGGATCCTTCAGGTTTTAGTGTAAATAAGCGCGCATTTATTCTCGGTGTTGGAAGACTCGATTATGTAAAAGGATTTGATTTATTGATTGATGCTTACAGTAGAATAGCGACAGCAGATCTTGATTTACTTATAGTAGGTGATGGTAAAGAATATTCAAATTTAAAAGGTCAAATTGAAAAGTTAGGGATGGAAGATCGTATTAAACTCATTGGCGCAAAGAATAACCTGCAAGATTACTATCAACAAGCTGAAATATTTGTACTTCCATCGAGAAATGAAGGTTACCCTAATGCGCTAATTGAAGCGATGAGCTTTGGCTGCGCATGTGTAGCTGTCGACTGCGATTTTGGACCTTCAGAGATCATAGAAGACAGAATAAATGGAATTCTGGTCAGTAAAGATAGCTTAATTGAACTTTCTGATGCTTTAACTGAATTAATGGCAAATCGCCAATTAAGAAAAAGAATATCGGAAAACGCCCAATTGATTAGTCAAACTAATTGTATGTCAAATATCTCCACTAACTGGCAGGACCTGATATTTAACGAAAGTCAGAAACTATAAAGCATAAGTGCTGCCGATAAGGAGCTTACAAACAGTAAACAACTTAGAAATTAAAATCATGAATAGTAAACGAATCTTTGACCTTTTTGTAGCTGCCATCGCTCTGGTTTTATTATCACCACTATTTGTATTGATCAGCATCTTCATTCTTTTTGACTCCAAAGGTGGAGTTTTCTCTCGGCAGGTTAGAGTGGGCTTGAATATGGAAGATTTTCATCTATATAAATTTAGAACTACGTATGTTCATCCTGATGATCAAAGTTTGCTCACTACCGGTCGCCGTGATCATAGAATTACAAAAGTGGGTGGTTTTTTGAGAAGATACAAACTAGATGAATTACCTCAATTACTTAATATTTTAAGGGGAAACATGAGCTTTGTTGGCCCGAGGCCCGAAGTGAGAAAGTACGTTAATTTATACACCGATGAACAAATCAAGGTCTTATCGGTTAAACCAGGTATTACAGATTGGGCTTTCATCGCATTTTGTAATGAAAGCAAACTCCTTGAAGGTGTCGAAGACCCTGAAAACTATTACATCGAGAAAATTATTCCGGAGAAGATCAAGCAAAATATGAGGTATATCCATCATAATAATATGCTATGCGATTTTAAAATATTGTGTTTAACCATAAATAGGATAGTGATTAATTAGCTATGAGATTTGCAATTGACAGAACTGAACATCAGGAACAGGGAATCAAAAAGAAGGTGTTTTTTATTTTGTCCTCGCTTGCATCGGGAGGATCGGAACGTGTTTTCTGGAACTTGGCACAAGGCTTTAACAAAGATAAATTTGAGATTACAATTGTTATTTTAAAGGCAATTGATAACGGTTATTCGATGAATTTGGATGGGGTTAGTTTTGTTAACCTAAATACCGTAAAAGCGTCCAGATCTTTTTTTGCGCTCCATGGGTTGCTCAACACCGCAAAACCCTACGCAGTATTCTCTACGAACGACCATATAAATATTTTGGTTTCCATTGTCGGCAGATTTTTGAACATACCGGTTCTCATCGCAAGGGCATCAAATATCCCACATGAAAAGAGGCGTTTAGCAGGTCTTAAATACAAGTTTTATGATCTTTTTACCAGTTTCAGTTATAAAGGTTTTAAAATAGTTGTTTGCCAGTCGGAAGAAATGAAACATTCCTTAATTAAAACCTATAATGTTCATCCTGCTTTGATTACTGTGATAGGAAATCCGGTGTTATACACAACTAAGGTGAAACAGATTGAAAAAAATAAAAAGAAAAACCACAAGTTGTTGGTCGTATGCCGTTTTTCCGAAGAAAAAGGATTGGACCGGTTGGTGAAAATGGTTGCAGAATTACCAGACAATTATCATTTGAGTATGGTAGGTGGAGGAGTATTGGAAGGTAAAATCCGGCAAATGACAAAAGACCTGGGGCTGACTACAAGAATCCATTTTTTTGGTGTGGTCAGTAATATACAGGAAATTATGCTGCAGCATGATATAATGGTATTGAGCTCTTATACAGAAGGATTTCCAAACGTTGTTCTGGAAGCATTAACCATAGGTCTACCTGTAGTCACCTTTAAAGTATCCGGAGTGACAGGTTTGATTGAAGATGGCATTAATGGATATGTTTTGCCGCAAAATGACTATCAAGGATTCAAAAGTATGGTGATCAAGGCATGTACTAAAGACGACTGGAATCCTGGTCAAATCAAGAAGTCGGTCTATCAAAATTATGCTATTGACCGGATCAGTGCTCAATACGAAGAACTTATTAACTAACAGTCTTAACATTTAGCTATGTGCGGTATTTACGGTACAACTTTACCTTATTCAAATGAGCTTGTTTCCAGAAAAATGGATAGAATTAATTTCAGAGGTCCTGATCACACGGCAATAAGGAGGTATGATGAAGTTTTGTTTGCCCACAACAGATTAGCAATTATTGACCTGGATCCACGTTCGAACCAACCCTTTACATATTTCCATCTCCATATTGTCTTTAATGGTGAAATATATAATTATCGGGACATTAAAAAAGATCTGGAAAGAAGGCATTACCAGTTTACCACCAACTCTGATACCGAAGTGATTTGCGCAGCATATCTCGAATATGGGGCAGATTGTCTTAAGCATTTCAACGGTATGTTCGCATTTGTGATCTACGATTCATCGAGGAAGGAGTTATTTGGCGCAAGGGACCGATTTGGAAAGAAGCCATTTTATTACATGCATTCTGCTGGATCATTTGAGTTTGCTAGCCAATCCTCACAGATTAGCGTTGGAAAAGATCTGTCTATTGATAACACCGCCATTGCCGAATATTTGATTTGGAATTATATTCCTGAACCACGGTCGATCTACAAGGGGGTTAAAAAGTTACCTGCTGCTCACTATTTTAGATATGATTTAAACACCAGCCTAATGCAGATTTCTAAATTTTGGGATTTAGATTTTAAATGGGACAAGCAGTTCAAAGGTACCTATCGGGACGCCAAAGACACGTTAGCGGACCTTATAAATGATGCAGTGAAAATTCGACTGTTTGCTGATGTACCTCTTGGGGTTTTTTTGTCCGGAGGAATTGATTCTTCTCTTGTATTATCTGTAGCCGCAAAACAGGTAAAACACCTGAAGACATTTTCAATAAAATTCAATGAGTCTGGATTTGATGAAAGTTTGTATGCAGAGAAAGTAGCTAAATATCTTAATACCGATCACCATACCATTGAATGTAATTATAATGAAGGCATTGATCTGATAGAGAATTTAACAAACTATTACGATGAACCTTTTGCAGATTCAAGTGCCATACCGAGTATGTTGTTGAGTAAGTATACGAAGCGTCACGTTACAGTAGCACTTAGCGGTGATGCGGGTGATGAAGCTTTTTTAGGCTACGCCCGGTACGAATGGATCAAAAAAGCACAATGGATATTCAAACTGCCGCTGAGCATTCGAAAAAATCTTGCTGCGCTGATTAGTAGATCAAGTAATAATCGGTATAAACTCATTGCAAATGGTATTTCTCTGCCGAGAATTGAGCATCTCTACCTTAAAGTTCTGGGAAGTTTGGAAGATGTATGGATATTAGATTCTGAATTAGCAATTGATTCTCAGCATGTGCAACAGCTAATCAATTCCCCTAAGCCTTTGCTCGAGCGTGTTTCAGACTTCGATATCAAAACATATCTAAACGGAGATATCAATACGAAAATCGATAGAGCATCTATGGCCTTTTCGTTAGAATCACGATCTCCATTGATGGATTATCGGATCATTGAATTTTCAAGGACTTTACCGGTTCACTTTAAATATCAGCCAAATAATCAGAAACGTATACTAAAAGAACTTCTATTTGAACATCTACCATCTAACTACTTTGATCGACCGAAATCTGGCTTCACCATGCCTTTTAAAGACTGGTTTCGATCAGAATTAAAAGGCTATGTTTTGGATAAACTTACTAAAAGAGAGTTAGAAAAGATTCCCGGAATCAATGTCGACAGAACTTTAGCGCTGATAAATGAGCATATGACTGGCAGATTCAACAGATATCCGGAAATCTGGAAACTATTGGTGCTTTCGCAATGGATCAACAAACAAAGTGAAATACCAAGGTTTTCAAGCGCGAATCTGCAATAGTCTAAATTCATCATTCAAATTTATAAGTGCATAAATGGATACTAAAGTCTTGTTTATTGTTTCCGGTTTTCGCAAAGGAGGAGCGGAAACTCAACTGATAAAAATCGCCAAATTTTTAGTAACAGCTAATTATTGCGTTCGCATCATTTCGTTGAAGCCCATAAATGATTTCAACGTTGACTTTAAAAAAGTTGGCCTCGATGTAGTCTTTTTAAAAGACTGGAAGAGAAATCCAGGCACAAATCTTTCCTTGTTGTTGAAATCGGTTGAGGCTTTTAAGCCAAATGTTGTAGTTGCATTCATGTTTGTAGCGATCATCTTTGCACGCTTTCTGAAGATGAGATATCGTTTCAGGTTGATTTCAACTATTCGGACTCCAGTCATTTCCAATAAGTGGTGCACCTTATTTAAGTTGACTTCACATTGGGACGATATTGTGGTGTACAACTGTCACAAATCAAAGAATAACTTCGAAAAGAGAAAGCTCGTTAAAAGAGGCGGCCTGGTGATCAATAATGCAATTTCACTTCCGAAAAAAGCAGATGATCAAATGAGTGCTCTGGCGAACACTCAATTTGTGTGGGTTTGTATGGCTCACTTTGTACCTGAGAAAGATTATATCACTTTATTTAAAGCAATAGCCTTAATTAAGCATAGAAACTTTAGAGTTGATATTTTAGGGAACTTGTTTGGACAGAAATGGCCTTTTCAAATGATTAAAGAGTTACAGGTAGAGGATTGTGTAAACCTACTTGGCCTGAAGACGGACACTGAACCCTATTTGTCAAATGCAGATGGTTATGTCCAATCTTCTTTCTTAGAGGGAATGTCAAATGCGATATTGGAAGCAATGGCGCACAATAAACCTATCATTGCATCTCGAGTCGATGGAATTGAAGAATTATTACACAACACTAATTGTGGATTCCTATTTAAACAAGGAGACGCAAAAGAACTTTCAGAAAAGATGATGAAAGTAATGGAGATGTCTTTCCAAGAACGACAAAGTTTAGGTCTGGTCGGAAAGCGGCATGTAGAGACCAATTTCTCGGAAGACAAAGTGTTTAAACACTGGACGTCAGTTATAGATCAGCTTGCTGATAACAAGGCTAATTCCATAACGGAACTTTTACCGAAATAAAGGTAATCTGGAATAAATCAAGCGCCACAGTGTAACGTAAAAAATCAAAAAAATGTGTGGAATATTTGGATCATTAAACTATGATTATAATCAGGATTACGAAGAGGTCCATCGCGGATTAATTCATCGTGGGCCAGATGAACAATGCAATGTTCAGCAGGATAATTTAAGACTATTTCATACCAGATTGGCGATTCAGGATCTAAGTGAGCTAGGTCGACAGCCAATGGAACACCTTGGGTCCACGATCGTATTCAATGGAGAAATTTATAATCATCTGGAAATCAGAAAAAAGTACGGACTAGATAATGTCTCAAACTCCGACACAAAAACGATTTTGATGTTATACCAACACATTGGAATGAAAATGCTCAATGAGTTTGACGGAATGTTTGCTTTTGCATTATATGATTCAGCAAAAAAAAGACTATTTCTGGCCAGAGACCGGGCAGGAAAGAAACCATTATATGTTTACTCAAACGGAGAACAGTTTGTTTTCTCGTCCGAGCTGAATACTTTATATAAGGTAGTACGTCCAGATATAGATGAGGCATCAATCGCTGACTATCTTTATCTCGGATATCATTACAGACAGTCGACTCCTTATAAATTAGTAACTGAACTTGAAAATGGCTGCTATTTGGAGATAGACACCAGCACAGCCACAATTGAAAAAGTGAAATGGTTTGATATTCACTCCTTTTATCAACAAGAGAATAAACTCAATCACCATGACACCATAGATCAGTTAGACCACAACCTACAACTTGCTGTTAAAAGAAGAATACGAAGCTCAGATTTAGATGTAGGGTCCTTTTTAAGCGGTGGCATTGATAGTGGACTTGTTACTGCAATTGCTGCGGCTCACACAAAAAATCTAAAAACATTTACTGTTAGGGTAGAAGGTAGTTATGATGAATCTGCTTTAGCTGAAAAAGTCGCTAATAAGTATGGTACGAACCATACTGTGGTTGATATTTCATTTTCGAATCTAAAGAAAGATATAGAGAAAATCTTGGCTAATCACGGCGAACCGAATTGTGACAACTCTGCTATACCAAGTTATTATGTGGCAAAAGAAGCAAAAAAACACATAACAGTTGTGCTAAACGGTGATGGGGCAGATGAGTTGTTTGGGGGTTATCGGCGGTATGTTCCTTTCCGGCATTTTAACTTTTTCGACTCGGGTAAAGTAACCAGGACAGCCGCGAAAGTACTCACTGGGCTTTTGCCAATTGCAAATGAGAAACAAAGTAGTTATAACTATTTGTATCGGTTATTGAAGCTTGCAGGCTATACTGATATGCTCAAGGTTTACAGCTCAGCATCCTGTGACCTATTTGTGGGCTTCGAAGATCAGTTTTTAAAGAGACCGCTGATGAAGGACATCTCAGAGGACTTAATTACGATTAACAAGCTTTCGATATCACCTTTAAAGAAAATAATCTTAACGGATTTTCAATCCATGTTGTTCAGTCGCCTGCTGCCTAAAATGGATATTGCCACTATGGCGCATTCACTCGAAGGAAGAAGCCCGTTTCTGTCAAAAGAGATCTTGGAGTTTGCTCCTGGCTTACAGGATAATTATAAAATAAACAAGGTCACTACAAAATCAATTCTTAGAGACCTTGCAGGAAAGTATTTGCCTGCTGAATTGGTTGGCCAACCCAAAAGGGGCTTTGAGATTCCCTTGAAGATTTGGGTAAACGGGGAATTGAAGGAGATTATTGAAGATTATCTACTCGCTCCGCAAGCTTTTTATGCCCGAATTATAAAAAGAAGCTTTATCGAAGACTTACTCAATTCAAAAATCAAGATTTCAGATGAAAGAAGAGCTAAAATTCTTTTTTGTGTATTCGGTCTGGAAGTCTGGTTCAAAGGAATTGCCAGTAAATAGTTCATGTATTCAAACATATAATTTAAAAACTTATGAGAATTTTAGTAACTGGAACAGCCGGCTTTATTGGCTTTCATTTGGCAAAACGTTTATTGGAGAGGGGGGATGAAGTCGTTGGGATAGATGTTATCAATGATTATTACGATGTGAATTTGAAGTATGCGAGGCTTGAAGAAAGCGGTATTCCAAGGGCGATGATTGCTTATAATCAAACCGTTAATAGCATTAAGTATAGTAATTACACTTTTATCAAGTTGGATATAACTGATAAAAAGAAAATGATGAAGCTTTTTGATACGTATCAATTCGATGCAGTATGTAATCTGGCTGCACAAGCGGGGGTTAGGCATAGTCTAACCCATCCGGAATCCTATATTGATTCTAATATAAACGGTTTCCTAAATGTCCTGGAGTGTTGTAGACACGCGAAGATTAAACACTTGTTATACGCCAGTTCTTCAAGTGTATATGGCTTAAATAAAAAAATGCCGTTTTCGGTTAATAATAATGTAGATCATCCAGCATCTCTATATGCGGTATCCAAGAAGTGTAATGAGTTAATGGCACACGCTTATAGCCACCTTTTTAGTATCCCCAATACAGCTTTACGGTTTTTCACAGTTTATGGTCCTTGGGGTAGACCGGATATGGCATTGTTTCTATTCACCAAAGCGATATTGGAAGGGAAGCCTATCGAGATTTTCAACAATGGTCAAATGAGCAGAGATTTTACATATATAGATGACATTATTGAGGGTATCGTACGGGTGATCGATAAACCAGCTGAACTCAATGCGAATTGGGACTCCTTAAAACCTGATCCTGCGAGTTCGAAAGTACCTTACCGTGTATTCAACATTGGTAGAGGTAACCCAGTCAATCTACTGGAATTTGTTGAAGAAATTGAAGCTTCAGTTGGCAGTATTGCTGAGAAAATATATTTACCAATGCAGGATGGTGATGTGTCAGATACCTGGGCTGA
>JAPSHM010000238.1 GCA_031179845.1 Pedobacter sp. | reverse complement strand
GAACCGGGATATCAAACCGGTTGGAGTTGTAGCCTGCAAGATCTGCATCACCGATAAAGGCAGCGAGTTCAGCAGCTACTTCTTTGAAGGTTGGGGCATCAGCGATATGTTCATCGTATATTCCATGTATCAAAGATGACGACAATGGTATTGGCATTTGCGGATTTATTCGCAAAGATTTAATCAGTTCTGACCCATCAGGCATCGCTTTTAGTATAGCAATCTCAACAATACGATCGGCACCAACATTCACACCGGTGGTCTCCAGATCAAAAAAAGCGAGTGGGCGTTTTAAATTTAATTTCATTTTTAACTTTTTGGTAGCATATCAAAAGTCGTAAAAATCATTCATTAAACCTTAACATATTTGATAACACATTAATTTCTATATGAATAAATCATAATTGACTTTTTTATTTCAAACGTACCTTATATCTTGCACCCTAATTAAATTCTGTACGCTCCAATGAAATATATTTTTACTTTCCTTACTTTATTTTGCTCCTACGCACTTTTTGGACAAGATTTTGAATACCTAAAGCTTAAGCAGGAAGACCTGAATCTTTCTAAAGCACCGATGGACAGTACCGCGAATGCAGTGGTCCTTCGCGAATTTGGTACAGCTTCGGTCCGCTTTGACGATAGCTATGGCCATCTCTACATTGATTTCGAGTACCATGTCCGGATAAAAATACTTCACAAAAACGGATTCGATCACGCCAATATCGTTATTCCACAGCGCGTGTATGACGACAAGGAAGACTTCATACAAGACCTGAAGGCCAGCACCATCAACTTTAAGAACGGTCAGTTAGAATATACTGAATTGGATCACAAAAAAATATTCAAAGAAAGAAAGAACAAATATGTAACGCTCACCAAATTCACCATGCCCAACCTCTCCGAAGGAAGCATTATTGAATACAGCTACCGTATGCATTCTCCGTATATCTTCAACTTCAAGTCATGGGAGTTTCAATCGGATATTCCAAAACTTCACAGTGAATTTCTCGCCTATATCCCTGCGCTCTACAATTATAATGTCACCCTCCGCGGGGCTCAAAAACTAACTTCTTCAGATGCAAAACTGAGCAAAGAATGCCTGAGAATTAATGGAAACGCGATTGATTGCTCAAAAATGACGTATATCATGAAGAATATTCCAGCATTAATAGAGGAAGATTACATGACTGCGGCAAGTAATTTCCGCTCGGCCATTAGCTTTGAACTTTCCGACTACATCCAGACCAACGGTGTTAAAAAGAGTTTCACTAAAGAATGGAAAGACATTGATTATGAATTGATCACTGACAAATCCTTTGGAGCACAAATCAAGAAGAATAACCTATTTACGCCGATTCTACCTGAAATTCTAAAAAACACAACCGATCAGTTAAGCAAAGCCAAAGCAATCTACGAATTCATAAAGAAAACCATTAAAGGGAACGATTTCATCGGTATATATAGTGAAAACACAATAAAAAAAGCGCTGGAATCCCGTTCCGGCAATACTGCAGATATCAATTTGGCGCTGATTGCGGCTTTGAATACCGCAGAAATCAACGCTGAGCCGTTAATCCTTTCCACCCGGGCCAATGGGGAAGTCAACAGTCTATATCCGGTGATCAGCGACTTCAATTACGTAATTGCAAAAGTCGACATTGATGGGCAAACTTATTTATTAGATGCCACTGCACCATTAATGCCATTCGGACTCCTTCCCTTACATTGTATCAACGGACAAGGAAGGGTAATTCCACTGAAAAAGCCATCCTACTGGCATCCTGTTAAGGCCAGTAAGAAAGAAAGTACGCGGTATTCACTAACAGCAACTTTGGCTGAAGACGGAACTTTAAAGGGCTCATTGGTAACCTATTCTATGGGTTACGCAGCTGCTAACAACAGGAAAAATATGTTAGCTGCTGGTTCAATCGATCAGTTTGTAGAACAACTTGACGAACGAATGCCGAAAATCAGCATTGTTAAGCATGAAATCGTCAATTTGGACAGCCTAGAACTTCCGCTCATCGAGCGCTATGAAATAGAGGTTCCAATGTTCGACAACATGAATAGTGATCGGTTATTTTTCAATCCATTTTTTATAGACAGAGTGAGCGACAACCCGTTTAACCTCAATGAACGGACCTATCCGGTCGATCTTGGCTGTGAGAAAGAGACAAGGATCACATTATCGATCAAGCTACCGAAAAATTATGAATTGGCAGAGGAGCCTAAATCGCTAAATATGGCGCTGGCAAACGCCGGTGGACGATATTTATGCGCCACCGAACTACAGGACGATATGCTCACCTTTAACCAGGTCATGCAATTCAACAAACCAGTATATGATCCAGAGGAATATCTTTCGCTCAAGGAGTTCTACAGTCGAATCATCCAATTACAAAAAACTGATATCATCCTAAAAAAGATAAGCAAATGATGAGAAAATATATTGGCCAGACAGCTCTCCTTCTTTTGTCCTTAAATGCTTTCTCCCAAGTGGAATATGCGGCCGATCAGGTAACTACCGAACTGAAAAGCCGGGCAAACGCAGTAGTCAGGAACATGGAGACAACGGTAGAAATGAATGGCAACAACAATACCGTCCAACATGTAAAATCGGTGATCACGGTATTCAATAAGAATGGTGACGGTCAGGCAGAGATCGCCTTATATTACAATAAAAATACGGTCATCAAATACGCCCGGGGAATTATTCTCGATGCGGCGGGGCAAGAAACCAGTAAATTTTCACTGAACAACTTTTCCGACCATAGCGCTGTCAGCAATTTCTCTTTGTTCGAGGACGACCGTATCAAACACTTTGCCGCAAGGGTCATCTCCTATCCCTATACTGTAGTATGCGAATATGAAATCCGATTAAAACAAAATCTTATTATTCCGAACTGGTACGCAAACCGTACACCGAATGTCGCGGTTGAGCAGAACAGCTACACGTTCATCTGCAAAAAAGATGATAAGGTACGCATTAAGTCGTTCAATTACGAGGGCGAGCCAGTAACCCTGAGTGACGAAAAGCTGACCAGGCGTACCTGGATGGTAAAAGACCTGCCCGCTTTCAAAAACGAACCCTATGCACCCAACCCTGATGATTACCGGACTTATGTTAAAATCGCACCGGAAGACTTCAATTATTATGGTCATACCGGTAAGTATCAGAACTGGGAGGAACTGGGAAAATGGATATATACAGACCTGATAAAGGACAGGCAGGCACTTAGTCCGGCGGCTATTTCGGAAGTTAAGGAACTGGTATCCGGAGTTACAAACAATAAGGAAAAGGCGCGTAAGATCTATGATTATGTACAGCAGAAGACACGCTATATTAGTGTTCAAATCGGTATTGGTGGCATTCAACCGATGCAAGCAAGCGAAGTGCACCGGCTTTCATATGGCGACTGTAAGGCCTTAGTTAATTATACGCAGAGTCTACTGAAAGTGGTTGACGTTCCTTCCTGGTACTGTGTGGTCAATGCCGGAAATTTCAAAGAAAATATGGAGCCAGCCTTTGCAAGTATGGACCAGGGAAATCACGTTATCCTTTGTCTGCCCTTTGAAAAAGATACCACCTGGCTGGAATGCACCAGTCAGACAAGCCCTTTCGGTTTCCTGGGGGATTTTACGGACGACCGTACGGTTCTTGCCTGCACAGAAACAGGGGGAAAGATCCTAAAAACCCCCGCTTTGTCGGCCGAAATAAACCTTTTAAACCGTAAAGCAGAGCTCAGCCTGGATGGATCAGGTAACCTCGACGGAATAATGCATACCACATTTGCCGGTGCGCAATACGACAATTATGCACACCTCATCAACCAGCCCGAAGCTGAACAAATGAAACTTCTGAAGGGGGAATACGATATCGACAATATTAACTTTGCGACAATTAAACTCGAACAAAACAAAGGGGATTCACCTGTTACGACAGAATCACTTCAACTTAGCATCCAAAGATATGGAGCCCAGACCAGCAATCACCTTTACCTAGTCCTTAATGCATTCAACAGAAAAAGAAACATTCCTGAAGTCAGGAGCAGGAAGCTTCCGGTGTTCGTTAATAGAGGGTATACAGATATCGATGAAATCACATATAACCTTCCCAAAGACCTTGTTATTGATTATATCCCACAAGATGTACTGGTTGAAAATGGATTTGGATCTTATCACATACGCATTCGGAAAGAAGAACAAAAACTAATTTATCAACGAAAATTTTTCTTGAAAGATGGAACATACCCCGCGGAAAAATACGCTGAATTTGTCGACTTCATCAGCACTGTTCATGCATCCGATCAAGTAAAGGCTGTTTTAAAAGCTGGGTCAGCTGAGCAGTAAGATCCCAACGGCAATACCGATCACCATGATCAAATACATGAGGATCTCGGTGGTTGCAAACTTTTTGTATTTTGCCCAGAATGATGTAGTTTCTTTCGACATGGTCTAATTTCTTAGTGAACCTGCTTTTACAATTGCGCGCTGGTATGCTGGAATGTTCAAATCATCAACAACCACTCCGCGGGTAGTGGAGGCGTGCACAAAAAAATTATTGTTCAGGTAGACGCCAACATGGTCAACGGCACCACCACCAAATGAGAAGAAGATTAAATCTCCTTCGTCGAGATTGCTAAGATTTTTCTGCTTCACCTTATCTGCCTGATCCCTCGATCTCCTTGGCAAAGAATTGCCATAAATATCTTTTTGCAATAAGAGCGCAAATCCGGAACAGTCTATTCCCCTTTTATCCAATCCACCCAGCCGGTACTGTACTCCTGTCCAATCAGTTATAAACCGGTACAACTGTCGGCTTTTTAATTGCGACATCGCATTGGCTGCTCTGGCCGCATTGCCAGGTTTGACGGTATGTTTTCTTGAGCTACAAGCTGAAAAGATCAGTGTTACCACTGCGATCGTGCATAGTCTTTTGATGGTCAATACCGTACTCTTATTCATATCATTGTTTAATTAAGCGTTGTATCTCATCCAATTTTAGCAAAGCTTCTACCGGCGTCAGCACGTTTACATCCAAATTATTGAGCATATCCCTTATTTTGATCAGAACAGGATCGTCAACCGCAAACATGTGTAACTGATAAGCCTGGTTCTGAACCTTTTTGATACTGTCTTTTATACTCTGACCTTCCGTCCGGTCTATTTCCAATTTTTTTAAGATCTCATTGGCTCTGTTGATCAATTTCGGAGGCATTCCAGCCATTTTAGCCACATGGATACCAAAACTGTGTTCACTACCACCTGGAATCAATTTCCGAAGAAAGATCACTTTATTCCCTACTTCCTTGATCGACACATTAAAGTTCTTCACTCGGTTCATGGTTGTAGCCAGCTCATTCAATTCATGATAGTGGGTGGCAAAAAGCGTTTTAGGTTTAGCTGTAGGATGGGTATGCAAGAATTCCGCAATGGCCCAGGCAATAGAGATCCCGTCGTACGTGCTTGTACCCCTACCTATTTCATCCAATAGAATCAAACTGTTTTCAGAAATGTTGTTCAGAATGCTTGCTGTTTCATTCATTTCCACCATGAACGTACTTTCCCCCGAAGAAAGGTTATCAGAAGCACCTACACGGGTAAAGATCTTGTCGACCAAACCTATTGTTGCTGCCTTAGCCGGCACAAAGCAACCCATCTGACCCATGAGTACGATCAGACCAGTTTGTCGAAGAATAGCCGATTTACCAGACATATTGGGTCCTGTGATGATAATGATCTGTTGACTATCAGTATCCAGGAACACGTCATTTGTAATATATTCCTCCCCTACAGGCAGGCGCTTTTCTATTACCGGGTGTCTTCCCCCTTTAATGTCCAGCACCTTACTTTTGCTGATCGTTGGCTTAACATAGTGATTTTCAACCGCCAGTTTGGCGAAGCAAAGCAACACATCCAGCTGCGCAGTAAGATAGGCATTAAGCTGAATGGGTTTGATATAGGCACTTACCTGGTGCATTAACTCCGTATAAAGCCTCACCTCTATCTGTTGAATTTTATCTTCTGCACCAAGGATTTGCTCTTCATATTCCTTCAATTCAGGCGTAATGTAGCGCTCAGCACTTACCAGGGTTTGCTTCCTGATCCAGTCTGCCGGCACTTTATCCTTATGCGTATGGGTAACTTCCAAATAATAGCCAAAAACATTGTTAAAAGCGACTTTTAAAGATGGGATGCCAGTTAATGCGGCCTCTCTTTTTTGTATCTCAACCAGATATTCTTTTCCGCCAAAGGCGATCTTGCGCAGGCGATCGAGGTCCTCGTCTATTCCGTCTGCGATCACATTTCCTTTGATCAGCAAAGCCGGAGGATCTTGTTGCAATTCCCTTTCCAGTTTTTCCCGGATACTCAGACATGGGTCAAGCTGCCCTGCAAGTGCAG
>JAPSHM010000237.1 GCA_031179845.1 Pedobacter sp. | reverse complement strand
CGAGTGCAAAATCAAGCGGAAGTTGCCTCGTCAAAAATTCCCAACCGAAACCTTAGAGATCAGAAGCCAACCTAATATTAACATTGTATTTATATTACCTTTTTACTTTTGAACACACAATGGAGGTGATCCTACTTTCATACAATTAACATAGGAGGAAGGGAATGCAATAAATCTATACCCAGAAAAAGCCGAGCCTGAAGCAGGCTCGGACCGATAATTTGGCAGACCATAGTTTGAGACCCTAGTTTGCCTGATCAATAATCATATTTATCAACGTCTAAGATAAAGAAAGTTATTTTCTTCTCTTGAACTATTCTTTTATAAATGAAAAAATCTTTTGTACAAATACAGAGGATCATGACTTGTGCTTCAATGGCATACTTTCTGATCTTTTCTGTGTCAACTCCCTTATCGGCTGCAGCAATAACGCCCGATACCTTAAGTACCGATGTAAAAAAACAGGAGCCTGGAACTTTAACAGGAAGAATACTTGACAATAACGGTGAACCGCTTCCTGGCGCAAGTATTCGTATTGTGGAATTGAATGTTGGGACACAAAGTAAGGCCGATGGTTCCTTTACGATCACTGTCGCCCCCGGTACCT
Source organism: Pedobacter sp. (assembly GCA_031179845.1). Taxonomy (GTDB): domain Bacteria; phylum Bacteroidota; class Bacteroidia; order Sphingobacteriales; family Sphingobacteriaceae; genus Pedobacter. Next base: position 5,810 of record JAPSHM010000237.1, on the reverse strand, counting down.
ACACGATTGTCGCCAGCTTCATTTCCTATACTGCCTTTACCCAATCAAAAGTAAAAATAAGTGCCGGACAAATTTCAAAGCTAGATTTCAACCTAAAGGCAGAAATCGGAACGCTTAATGAGATTCTGGTAGTGGGTTATGGCACACAAAAAAGAGCAAGCGCGACTGGAGCAGTTGATCAGATTAGTGCTAAATCTCTTGAAAACAGGCCAATATCTAATCTTACCCAAGGGCTTCAAGGGGTGTTGCCAAACTTAAATATCAAAATGATGGACGGTAAGCCAACCCAGTCGCCCAAATTCAATATTCGAGGTACAACCTCAATAGGACAGGGTGGAAACGCATTGATCCTAATCGATGGTTTTGAAGGCGACCCAAGCTTATTGAACCCGAACGATATTGAAACCGTGTCTATACTTAAAGATGCCGGATCTGCTGCTATTTATGGTGCAAGGGGTGCTTTCGGTGTCGTTCTCATCACCACAAAAAATGCAGAAAAAAGCCGGACTAACGTAAGCTTCTCTTCCAATTATGCGTTGAAAAGTCCGCTTCAAAAACCCGATTTTGTAACTGACGGTTACACCTGGGCAAAGATGTTTGCAGAAGCATTTGTTAACGGCGATGGGGCATTTCCTCAAAATGCCAACAAAACTCAAAAATTCTCACAAGCCTATCTGGATGAATTTAAAAGAAGATCGGAATCGGGGCAGCCTTACAATGAGGTAGAAATAGATCCGACAACCGGCGAGTATACTTATTATGGCAGCACAGATTGGTACGCAGAGCTGTACAAAAAGAATACTATTGCAACGGAAAATAACCTATCCATCAGCGGAAAAGGCGAAAAGACAGCGTTCTTTATCTCTGGTCGTTTGCAAGGCCAGGACGGACTTTTCAGGTACAATTCTGATGATTACGACATGAAGAACATCCGGGCAAAAGGCTCGGTGCAGGTTTTTCCCTGGTTGAGCATTGAAAACAATGCCGACTTTTCAGTGATGAACTACCATAATCCAATTAACGTTGGTGAAGGTGGGGGAATTTGGAGAAATATCGCGGACGAGGGACACCCAACCATGCCCATGTTTAACCCTGATGGCTCCATGACATTTACAGCAGCGTATACCGTTGGTGATTTTCATTACGGCAAGAATGGTATTGATACGAGAAAACAGGTTTTCAGAAACATTACAGGATTAAGAACAAACTTCTTTGATAACAAGTTCCGTGTAAACGCAGACTTTACTTTCCGTAACACCAACAATGACAATGCGCAAAAGCGCGTTCAGGTGCCATACAGCAATACCGTAGGCCTTACTCGTTATGTAGGGACGACTACCAACGACCTTAAATTCGACAACAGGGAAACCAGATACCTTGCCACGAACATTTGGGGAGAGTACGAAAATACGATCCAAACAGACCATTATTTTAAAGTTATGGCTGGTTATAATTATGAGGAGTCCACCTACAAAAGGCTACTTGTTCAAAGAAATGGGATTATTTTTGAAGACGCTACCGATTTAAACCTTGCTTTAGGACAGGCAATTGAAACAAAGGGAGGCTATGATCAATGGGCCAACCTGGGCGGCTTTTCACGACTGAACTATTCCTTCAAAGATCGTTATTTAGTTGAGGTAAATGCGCGCTACGACGGATCTTCAAAGTTCCCTTCCTATCAGCGATACGGGTTTTTTCCATCAATATCCGCGGGTTGGAGAGTTGATAACGAGCCATTCTGGAAGGTTTCTGATCAATTCGTTTCTAGTTTAAAGCTAAGAGCTTCCTATGGATCATTAGGTAATGGAAACATCGATTCCTACCAGTTTACCGAGCTTTTCGAAGTTAAACAGTCGCCCCTTGTGTTGGGCGGTGTAAGGCCACAAATGACGAGTCAGGGACAGGTGCTTCCTGATGGGATAACCTGGGAAACTTCCACTACTACCGACGTAGGCTTAGATTTTTCTATGCTGGCAAACCGCTTAACGTTTTCCGGCGACATCTATGTACGGAAAACTACCGATATGTTCACCGTGGGCCTCGAAGCACCAGCGGTATTTGGAAATACCGTTCCTAAAGGAAATTATGCCGACTTAACCACCAGGGGCTGGGAAGCTTCCATCATCTGGAATGATAAATTTGGTAATTCAGCTAAACCGGTTAGCTACAATATCCGTCTGACCATCGCTGACAACAAAACAAAGATTGACAGGTTCAATAACCCGAGTAAATCACTGATCAATGTGGCAAACTTTGCATCTGGAGACAAGGTTAACTATTATGAAGGTCAGGTTTTGGGTGAAATCTGGGGATACGAAACAGAAGGCTTTTTTATAGATGCGGCTGATGTAGCTTCGCATGCAAAGCAAAGCCCGCAAATGAGGGCTTCTCCATCTAATCTCTGGTTTCCCGGAGATATCAAACTGAAGGATCTGAATGGTGATGGTTTCATCAACCAGGGAGACAACACGGTTGCTAATCCTGGAGACAGAAAGATCATTGGTAATTCTGCACCAAGGTACCAGTATGGTATAACGCTGGGGGCAGACTGGAATAACTTTTACTTCTCTGCATTTTTTCAAGGCGTAGCAAAGCAAGACTGGTATCCAAGTACAGAAACCGAAATGTTCTGGGGCCAGTACAACAGACCGTACAACAACATTCCAAATTTCCATTTGGGCAACATGTGGACTCCTGAAAATACAGACGCTTATTTCCCAAGAACAATGTCAAGGGCAGCCTCCAATAATTCCAACAGAACACTTGGTGTGGCACAGACAAGGTATTTGCAAAATGTTGCCTATCTCAGAATGAAGAATCTTCAGGTAGGATATAATCTTCCTGCAAAGCTGATCTCCCGAATAGGAGCGCACAACGCCAGGATATTCTTTTCTGGAGAAAACCTATTTACCTATTCACCACTCTATAAAATTGTTAAAAACATAGACGTGGAAAATGCAGTTCCCTCGGATCAGGACCTAAACGAGAACAGTACGAATGGTGACGGGTACAACTATCCACTGATGAAAAGTATGTCACTTGGTTTAAGTTTGGAATTTTAATTTCTCTATCCCCTTTAAAGATACAATCATGAAGAAACAATATATATGGATTCTGCTCAGCCTAATCAGCCTCTCGGCTTGTAAAAAGCTGGATCAAGAGCCGGAATCCGCTCCGACAAAATCTGCTGTATTCGGCAGTGAAGCTGGCCTAAAGCTATATACCAACTCATTCTATGCAATGGACTTCCTTCCAAAAAATTCTACCAGTAAGGATGCCATGTCTGATTACCTTGCGGTAAAAGCCGTTTCAGACTTTTTACTACCCGGAGCATATACGGCTACCTTGAGCACTGGCTGGACATGGAATGACTTAAGGAACATCAATTACTTTATTGAAAATTGCAATGACCCTGCAATTCCTGCAGAGGTTAGAAATAATTACCTTGGTTTAGCAAGGTATTTCAGAGCCTATTTTTATATGGAAAAAGTGAAGCGATTTGGAGATGTTCCATGGATCGGAAAGCCGCTCAATATCGATGATCCCAAATTATATGGCGGACGCGATAAAAGAGAAGTAGTGATGGATTCAGTGCTGGCTGATATAAATTTTGCCTGCGCCAATATTCAAGCAGTGAATGATCCAACCAGAAGCACGGTCACCAAATGGGTAGCTTATGCTTTCAAATCCAGAATCTGTCTGTTTGAAGGTACATTCAGAAAATACCACACGGAACTTGGCTTGCAGTCTACCGCCTCCGTATGGCTGGATCAAGCTGCATCAGCAGCTAAAGAGGTGATGGACAAAGGTGGATATGCGATCAATACTGCGGGAGGTCCGAATGTGTCTTACCGCCAGGTGTTTACAAGCACTGTGCCGCTTGCGAATGAAGTGTTGCAAGCTTCCGTTAGTGATTTAACCTTAAATGTGCTAAACGAGGCAAACTGGTGGTGGACCAGCGGTACCTATGGCCAAAAAGCCAGTTTTACCAAAACTTTTATCAATACCTATTTAAACCTTGATGGAACTCCCTTTACAAATAACCCATCCTACAGTACGATGTTATTCAAGGATGAAGTTAAAGGCCGGGATTTGAGGTTAAAGCAAACCATTCGCTCCGGCGATTATAAAAGAATCAGCGGAGGAGTGGCAGTACCAGCCCCACCAGTTTTTTCTTATACGTTTACCGGTTACCAGCCCATTAAATGGACTTTAGATGACACCTACTATGACGCTGGAGCATTGAACACCAATGCGATCTCGTTGTTCCGTTATGCAGAAGTTTTGCTAAACTTTGCAGAAGCTAAAGCTGAGCTCGGTACGCTTACTGATGCAGACTGGGCAGGAACAATAGGCGTACTTCGCGCAAGGGCAGGCATTACCGGAGGATTGACTTCAAAACCAACGGTTGCAGATCCCTACCTTACGGCCAATTATTTTCCAGGTATTACCGATGCGGCGATCCTTGAAATCAGGAGAGAAAGAGGAATAGAGCTGAGCCTCGAAGGATTTCGTTTCAGCGATATTCTAAGATGGAAAAGAGGGGAATTGATGGAACAGGAGTGGAATGGTTTTTATGTGCCGGCGCTAAATACGCCGATGGACCTGAACGAAGATGGTATCCTTGATGTGGCATTTTATAATGCTACAAAACCAACACCTGAGGTTGCGGGTGTGACTTATGTCAACGTATCTCCAACTGTATCTGGCAAGCCCAATTCACAGTTACTTAAAAATGGTAGCTTTGGAGAATTGACATGGATGAAAGAAACCACGCGGAAATGGGAAGATAAAATGTATTATTACCCGATTCCACAAGCAGATTTACAGAAGAATCCGGCACTGGGGCAAAATAAAGGTTGGGAATAATTATTAAATTGGAATAAATTACTAAAATATGAAACAAAAAATATATCTGATCGCCGCATTACTGTTGGCCACTTTGACCGGACTAAAGGCACAGACGATCACGGTGGGTAGCTTCAATATTCGCTATGACAACAAGGGCGATATCGGCAATTTATGGGCAGACCGTGCACCAGTGGTTGCCAACCTGATCCGCTTTCACGAATTTGATGTCCTTGGCGTTCAGGAAGCACTAAAAAACCAGCTAGATGATATCAGTGCGGTACTGCCTGAGTTCGCCCGTTATGGTAAAGGACGGGATGATGGTAAAAATGGAGGTGAGCACTCTGCCATTTATTATCGCAAAGATAAGTTCAAACTCCTGAAAAGTGGCGATTTCTGGTTGTCAGAAACGCCAGATCAACCGGGGAAAGGCTGGGATGCGACTTGCTGTAACCGGATCTGCTCATGGGTATACCTTCAAGACCTGACCACCAAAAAATCGTTCTACACCTTCAATGTGCATTTTGACCATCAGGGAGTTATCGCCCGTTCCGAAAGTGGAAAGTTGATGGTGGCCAAGATCAAGGAGATTGCAGGTGATCAGCCAGTGATGTTAACAGGCGATTTTAATGGTGCCCGCGACAGTGAATGGTACCTCACGATAGCCAATTCGGGTGTCTTGAAAGACGTATATGCAGGTGTGAAGTTCCCTTACGAGAACAACTCTTCAATGAATGCTTTTAAAGCACCTCGCGGAACTGCAGTTATTGATCATGTTTTTATGAGCAAGCACTTTTCTGCTTTGAAATGGGGTATACTTACAGATACCTATTTCGGTAAATTTCCATCAGATCACTTTCCTATATTGACCGTTGTAAATTTAAAATAGCACCGGATCCCCCTGAGCTCCAAAAATATTTATCAATTTCAGGTAGATATTTTTGGAGCTTTGTTATTTAAAT
>JAPSHM010000236.1 GCA_031179845.1 Pedobacter sp. | reverse complement strand
GAAGTTCAATAAACCGGTAATATCTTTTATTGACACCATGGGTGCTTATCCCGGACTTGAAGCTGAGGAGCGTGGACAGGGCGAGGCGATCGCCCGTAATTTGCTGGAAATGTCTGTTTTGAAGGTTCCGATCATTTGTTTTGTAGTAGGTGAGGGTGCCTCAGGGGGCGCGTTAGGTATCGGTATAGGGGATAAGGTGTACATGCTTGAGCATACCTGGTATTCTGTAATCTCTCCGGAATCCTGCTCGTCTATATTATGGCGCAGTTGGGATTATAAGGAACGTGCTGCTGAATGCTTGAAGCTGACGTCTGGCGATATGTTTAAAAACAAATTGATTGATGGCGTCATTAAAGAGCCGTTGGGTGGTGCACATCAAAATCCAGAAATGATGGCACAGACGGTGAAAGCGCAAATACTGAAAGATCTTAAAGTATTGAAAGCAGAGAAAACGGAGAAAATGATTGCGACAAGGATTGATAAGTTTTGCGCAATGGGAGTCGTTAATGAGTAACCGCTCAAATTCTGCTCTCCAGCTGCATTAGCGTGCCCTGAAAAAGGGCAAACCATTCTAGGCCGGTCACAGAACACTCGCCCCTACCGACTTATAGTGAGTGTGATATCTTTGAAGCGCCAAATTTTATCAAGTAATGATATTATAGTGTGCCGATTTTAGAGGGTAAGAAATATATGAAGTGATCAGTTCTATTGAATAATCTGTTATACTGCTAAAAGCAAATAAATAAGGCTTGTAATCAAATTACAAGCCTTATTTATTATTGGATAGCATTAGTTGTGCTGTTTGCAGATTTTGGTTTTTTTCACTAACGCAATTCTGGAATTGATGCAATTTTGGAATTAACACTATCAGTAATATACTATCTGTAACTTAGGCTAAAACAGAACCGGCGCTTTGATAATGCCGTTTGCCAAATAACTTTTTATTTATGCTAAAGCAAAAGAAGCCTGCAAATAATCATTGCAGGCTTCTTTTGCTTCACTAATAAGTGATGCTAGTTTAACTACTTCTCTTAATCATCAAACTATCTAAGCATATCTCTTATTTATCAAATTATTTACCAACTGGTTTGTTCAGTAAGATTTCGTGTCAAAATTTCTTATTTCTGACCAGAAAACGAATGTTCTACGAACCGGCCTAGCATTGTTTGCCCTTCTTCAGGGCGAGCTAATGCAGCCGGAGAGTAGAATGTGAGTTTTCCCATTACTGTGGAGCAAAATACATTGAAAACCGTCCTTCTAATCCTTGAAACTGCTGATTCAAATTTTCACTCAATTTAACTTGCTGATTTTCTGCTGCGGTCCTCGCCATCTGACTAAGGAAGGATAGTCCCAGCTGAACATTTTGTCCACCAATGAATTTTTGTTTACTTGCAGACACGTCGGCCAGGTAGGTAAGTTCCTTTTGAATATAAGCTGCAGATTTTTCAATTAAGGCATTTGCCCTTTTGGTATCCCCCAACTGATAAAGGTTCTCAGCCATAAAATACGTACCCATCATAGAACGCATGCCATAGAATTTTTCAGGCATCACCTCAAAGTACCGGTTTACCACTTTTTTTGCATCTTCATTTCTACCTTCTCTGATCAAACCTGAAATGGTATTGTTGAATACATTGGTAAAGATCGAAATGTCGTCTGCTGATTGTGGGTCAAGGTAATTTGCTTCTTTGACATTGCCCCATACAAACTTATCCATCACGTTTTTATAAAGCACAGGCGTATTGATCAGCTCAGGTTTATTAGCGGAGGTATCTGCTTTTAGCGGAAGGAGACGTAGCGTCAGGCCTTCATTGTACAGATAGTTGTCCAAGCCGTTATATTGATCCGAAGGTACGGTACTGGCAAAATAGATAGGTCTTTCCCAGTTGTTGTGTACCAGTATATCGAAAAAGGCGAGTGTTCCTTTAGTCACATAGTTCTTGTTGAAATTCCATTCCAGAACTGGAGCAATCTTACTGGAGTCTGCTGCATTTATAAGTCCGTTTTTAATTACATCAGCTTTGTTCACTGTCAGCTTGAAGTTCTTGGTTGGAATGAAGTTCTCTCTGCTTCCGTCTTGCAAAGGCAATTTGTCATCCGGGTTATCAGATAGCAGAATGGCGAGGATATTGCTCAACTCCACGGAGCCAGCAATTTTATAATCCTGGTAATACATAACATCTCTTACTCCTTGAACATATTGAGATGGCTTCATGGTAATTGGCAACGGGGCTGATTCGTTAGTTTTACGTCTCAGGCCATTGATATACCAGTCTGTATCAAACAAACTGAGGTTGACAAGCTTTATGTCTGGCCTGATGTTTTCAACCTCCTGCGCATACCACAATGGATATGTGTCGTTATCACCATAGGTAAAGAGAATGGCGTTTGGTGCGCAAGACTGGAGGTAATCAACCGCAATATCATGTGCCACCATTTTGGTAGAACGATCATGATCATCCCATCCCTCAGAAGCCATAATTACAGGTCCTGCAAGTAATCCCGTTGCGGTGGCTAATATTGCACAGGTTGTAGGAGTAAGTTTTTTAAACAACCACTCTCGAATTGCCAAAACACTTAGTCCAATCCAAATTGCAAAGGCGTAAAAAGACCCTGCATAAGCATAATCCCTTTCACGTGGTTCCATAGGCTTTTGATTGAGATAGAGCACAATGGCCAGACCAGTGAAAAAGAATAGAAGTGCGATAATCCCAGCATCCTTTTCATTCCGTTTGAAGTGCCATACGGCGCCCAATAAACCGAGGATCAGGGGAAGGAAGAAGAAGCGATTATAGGCATTGCTATCTGTGATCGATGGAGGCAGGTTCTTTTGGTCTCCCAGCATAATTGCATCAATAGGTTTAACCCCACTTAGCCACTGGCCCTCATAAAGGCTGCCCTGTCCCTGATCGTCGTTCTGACGACCTACAAAGTTCCACATGAAATAGCGCATATACATATGGCCTATTTGGTAGCTAAACAGGAAGCCAATGTTGTCGAACAAGCTGGGGAAATGACCTTCGTCAAAGCCCATCATATCCTTATAATATTCTATATGTCGTTGATCATCACTATACATCCTTGGAAGTGGAGTTACCCGATCATATTCATATTCAGTTTTTTTACCTGCAACTTCATATTTTTCATCACCTTTTCTATAAAGGGTCTTACCTTGTGTAAGGTTGACTTTCTGCGAATTAAAGTTGGGGCCAAAAAGAAGTGGTCTGTCGCCATATTGTTCCCTGTTTAAATAACTCAAGAACGAGAAAGCATTGTCAGGGTCGCTATTGTTCAGGTTTGGTTTGGCCTTGGCCCGAATTACGATCATGGCAAATGAGCAATAACCAAATATGATGAGTACGGTGGAAAGCAATGCGAGGTTGAGTACTTTTTTTTGGTGTTTGATGGAATAGCGAATTCCCCATACGAGTCCGGCAATGACCAGGATCGCGAAGAAGATCACTCCGGAACCAAAGCCCATTCCAAGTGAATTCACGAAGAATAAATCGAAGTAAGCGCCGAAAGAAACCAGGTATTGAATAATTCCATACTGGATCACTGCTAGAATGAGTATGCCTATTAATGCGGTTTTTATGATCCCGGCAGTTGTAGGTTTTTCGTTCTTTTTGAAGTAGTAAAAGAATGCGATTGCGGGAATGGTCAATAAGTTCAATAAGTGAATTCCAATGGACAGCCCCATGATATATGCGATAAATAACAACCATTTATCGGCATCAGGTTCATTGGCCCTTGCTTCCCATTTTAGAATTGCCCAGAAAACGATGGCTGTAAATAAAGATGATAATGCATATACTTCGGATTCTACTGCCGAGAACCAGAAACTATCGGAAAAAGTATAAGCGAGCGCACCAACTGCACCTGCGGCCATGATCGAGATCAGATTTGCTTTTGAGATCTCTTCATTGTGTTTGATCAGAACTTTTTTCGCCAAAGCGGTGATGGTCCAGAACAGAAACAATATGGTTGCAGCACTGGCAATACCAGATCCAAGGTTCATGAAGTAAGCGATTTTCTCGTTGTCACCGAAGGCGAAAAGCGAAAAGAAGCGCTGAATCATCAGAAACAAGGGGGCGCCTGGCTGGTGAACAACCTGCATTTTAAAGGCGGAAGCAATGAACTCACCACAATCCCAGAAACTTACGGATGGTTCTAAAGTTAGCGTATAAGTTACAGCGGCTATTAAAAAGCAGAGCCAGCCTGTAAGATTATTGATTTTTGAATAGTTCATTTCTTTATTGAATAGTTTATGTTGTTAGGAGGCGATAAAATGCAGCCGAAAATAAAGAATAAGATTGATAATAGCGCAATGTAAAGCTCGTTTTAACATTTTTTAAGGTTGCGACCTCAGCGCTAGACCGTTTAAGTGCAGCAATCTGTTCGTTGACAACTTAACTTTGGGGTGTTTTGAAAATGCTAAGATAAGTTTATAACTTTTTTGAATTTTTATTGCGAAGTCTAATTACTTAATTTACTGAAAGTTTGGTAGGATAACCGTTAATCTGCAGATCATAAATTTATTTTTTTTTGACTTTGGATTTGCAAAAGTGAAAAATGTGCGTACATTTGCATTCCATTTCAAAGGAAGCTTTAATGGAAGATTGCCCGATAGTATAAAGGTAGTACAACGGTTTTTGGTACCGTTTGTCTAGGTTCGAATCCTGGTCGGGCAACAAAACATATTCGGATTGTGGGATTTCACAATCCGATTTTTTTTAACCCAGCATTGATACACCTCCAATCATGCCATTGCAATTTAACCCCGTTAAGCTTTTTGCCGGAACAGGCACGAAAGATTTAGCAATAAGAATTGCCGAACAATACGGCAAACCACTAGGCGTTGTTACTTTAAATAAGTTTAGCGACGGTGAGTTTCAGCCTTCTTACGATGAAACGGTACGTGGTTGCGATGTTTTCTTAATTCAATCCACTTATCAGCCTTCAGACAATTTAATGGAACTATTGCTTATGGTTGACGCTGCAAAGCGCGCCTCAGCCCATTATATTACTGCTGTTGTTCCCTATTATGGTTTAGCGAGGCAAGACAGGAAAGACAAGCCAAGGGTTGCCATCGGTGCAAAATTGGTTGCAAACTTGTTGAAGTCTGCCGGTATACACAGGATCATGACAATGGACCTTCATGCTGCACAGATTCAAGGCTTTTTCGATATCCCTGTCGACCATTTGGATGGTTCAGTGATTTTTGTTCCATATATCAAGAGTCTGAATCTGGAGAATCTGATCATTGCGTCACCTGATATGGGTGGTTCGTATCGGGCACGTGCTTTTGCCAAGTTCTTCAATGCGGAGGTTGTGATTTGTGATAAGCGGCGTAAGCGTGCAAATGAGATCGAATCTATGTCTATCATTGGTGATGTAGTAGGGAAGGATGTGGTTTTAATTGATGACATCTGTGATACGGCTGGTACACTGGCAAAAGCTGCGGCCTTGATTATGGAGAAAGGTGCCAGCAGTGTGAGAGCGGTTTGTACGCATCCGGTATTGTCAGGAAAAGCTTATGAAACGGTTGCGAATTCTATGCTGACTGAATTGATTGTTACAGATACGATTCCTTTGAAAGAGGAAAGCGAGAAGATAAGAGTTTTGACCACCGCTCCTTTATTTGCAAAAGCAATTGCCAATGTAAATGAGCATGGTTCGATCAGCGACCTGTTCACTGTTTAAAATAATGAAAAGCGGCCAAAAGGTAGTTTAATCCTATTGAATATTAACATATAAAATAAATAAAAATGAAAACAATCGCAATTAGCGGTTCTCCAAGAGAGAACGTAGGGAAACGCGATGCTAAAGAACTTCGCTACGAAGGTAAAGTTCCTGCGGTATTGTATGGTGGTACTGAGCAAGTTCACTTTGCTTTAGTAATTACAGATTTAAAGGACGCTATTTATACTCCGGAAGCGAATTTTGTAGAAATTGAGATCAATGGTAGCAAAACTAAAGCGATCATTAAAGATTTGCAGTTTCATCCATTAACAGAAGTGTTAATGCACGTAGATTTTCTTCAGTTATTTGATGACAAAGAAATCGTAATGGAAATTCCAGTTAAATTGACCGGTACTTCTCCAGGTGTTAAAATGGGTGGTAAATTGGTTCAAAAGTTACGTAAGCTTCGTGTTAGAGCGTTCCCTAAGGATATGCCTCAGTCAGTTGAAGTAAGCATTTCGAAAATGGAAGTAGGAAACTTATTCCGTGTTCGTGATCTTGCGGCAGGTGATTACACGATTACCAATACAGGTGAAGATACCATCGTATCTGTAGGTATGTCAAGAGCTTTAAAACAAGCAGAGCAAGAAGCTAACAAGAAATAGTCCTGTTCAGCAGATTGATATTGAAGCAGCACCTAACCGGTGCTGTTTTTTTTTGCAGGTAATTGTTCCTCAAACACCTTGCTGATGAAATATAG
>JAPSHM010000235.1 GCA_031179845.1 Pedobacter sp. | reverse complement strand
GATTGAATGTACCTAGTCCAACCAGGATTAAAAATATAGCAGGCCATCCAAAAACTACTGTAACATATCCACCCAAAGTTGGAGCAATCATAGGGGAAACAGCTAACACAAGCATGAGCAGCGCGAAAACCTTAGCATTCTCTTTAACCGGAAATAGATCGCGTACCATGGCTACAGCTGCTACTGTTGCCGCGCAACTTCCCAAAGCCTGGATAAAACGCAAGCCGATCAAGGTATCAATGCTGGTAGCAAAGGCACATCCGGCTGAAGCAAGGATGTAAACCACTAAGCCCATAAAAAGAGGCTTCTTTCTGCCGAACTTATCCAGTAATGGCCCGTATAACAATTGACCAGCGGAAATTCCTATGAAAAAACTAGACAGGGATAATGATACCCTGGCTGTATCGGTGTTGAGATCAGCCGCAATTGCTGGAAAACCAGGTAAATACATATCGATTGAAAATGGGCCGAGAGCGGTAAGAGACCCCAATATCAAGATCAGGGTATAATGTTTTTTCTGCGTCATTGTATATTGCTGTTAGCACAAATTTTGCTTTTAAGACAGGTTGGCAGCATTTGTGAGGGCAAGCAAATATAATTAATTATATATATCGAACCCACCTATGGTGTGAATTGTGTAATGATATGCGGAATATCCATCATAAAAAAATTATTGCCTTATCTTTGCAACAAGGGGCTTGCCCAAACAAGTTTGACTTAATTTATCGTGTATGTTGTTATTTGTTAAGAATATGGTTTGCGACCGTTGTATAATGATTGTAAGGCAACTACTGGAAAAATTTGATCTAAAGGTCAAAGAAATCTCGCTGGGAAGAATCGATGTTGATCCGGCGCCTGATGTGAACAAACTACAGGATGTGGCAGCTTCGTTAGTTACCTTAGGATTTAAATTGATTGATAAAGAAAAAGATCAATTGGTAGAGCAGATAAAAAATCAGGTTATTGAATTGGTTCATTATTCTGATCTCAGTGCAAACCATCAGAGTCTAACACAAGCGATTGCCAATCGCTTGAAAAAAGATTATGCTAGTCTAAGTCGGCAATTTTCTGAAGCAGAGGGAATGACGATTGAAAAATATATCATTCAGCAGAAAATTGAAAAAGTAAAGGAATTGATGGATTATGGAGAGCTGAATATGAATGAAATAGCTTATCTGATGGGGTATAGCAGCAGTGCGCATTTATCAACTCAGTTTAAATCGGTTACAGGTAGTACACCAAGTAAGTATAAATATTCAGAAATTAACTTTAGAAAACCACTCGACAAGGTGAAATAGCTGCATTTTTTTAGCATTTTTACCCTTTGTTCCCATAAAAATAATTTGAATTAAAAAATGGATAATATGATTAATCATCCCGGTGTTCTTATTGGGTTTGCTGTTGTTGTTATAATAATGCTCCTGTTAGATCTGGGCGTATTTAATAAGAAAGTTCATGCTGTAAGTAGCAAGGAGGCTGCGATCTGGTCTTTTGTTTGGATAAGCTTATCTATGGTTTTTAGTGCAGTGATCTATGTCACTTCAGGATTTGAAAAGTTTACGCAGTTTCAATCTGCCTATTGGATAGAAAAAGCACTGTCGGTAGACAATTTGTTCGTTTTTATTTTGGTGTTTAGCTTTTTCAAAGTGCCAAGAGAACTGCATCATAAAGTTTTATTCTGGGGCATAATCGGGGCATTGGTCTTTCGCGCCATCTTTATTTTTGCGGGGGTTGGACTGATCAATTTAACCTATTTACCAGAAACTGTAATATTTGGATATCCAGTGAAAGTAAATGTTGTTTTGTTCCTATTTGGTTTGTTCTTGATTTATGCGGGTATCAAATCCTGGACCAGTCATACAGATGATGAAGAAGATAAAGACTTCAGTAAGAGTCCTGGTGCACGGGTGATCTATAAGTTTTTTAAAGTGAGTAAGGAATTTGACGGTTCTAAATTTTTTACCGTTGAAAATGGGGTTAAAATGGCAACACCGTTACTGGTGGTGGTTGCGGTAATTGAGTTTACAGATTTATTATTTGCTGTCGACTCTATACCGGCTATTTTTGCAATTGCTCCGGATGACCCGTTTATTTTATATACTTCGAACATTTTTGCTATTCTGGGATTAAGAGCGCTTTATTTTCTGCTGGCAAATTTCATATACATGTTCAGCTTGCTGAAATACGGATTAGCGATCATCCTAACCTTCATTGGTATTAAAATGGTGATTGGTCCATTTTATCATATCTCTTCGCCGGTGTCATTATCAATAGTAGGAGGGGTATTGCTGATTTCAGTAATTGCGTCGCTTATCTTCTCGTCTAAAAAGGTACCGGAAAAAGCGGATTAATTAAGCTGTTAATTACGAAAAAGGGAGGCCATATCGCTATGGCCTCCCTTTTTATTTATATCGTTTGCAGATTAAAACAAAGAGAATTCAACTCTACGGTTACTCTGACGACCTTCAGCAGTTTTGTTCGATGCTATCGGTTGGTTTGGACCGTAACCTGTTGCTTCGATGCGTGAAGCGTTAGCTCCTTGAGAAACTAAATAGGCTTTGATTGCTTCAGCTCTTTCTTTCGATAGGCGTAAGTTCAAAGCCATAGAACCAGTATTATCTGTGTGTCCGGCTAATTTCAAGCTAAAGTTTTTTTCTACCAACAATTCAGCTACTTTGTTCAAAGTGGTGTAAGATTTAGCTCTGATCGTAGATTTACCCAAATCAAACTCAAGGTTTTTGATGGCTTCTTCAACAACCTTACGGTCAGCTTCAGTTACTACAACTTTAGTTTCCTTGATAATTTCACGTTGAACTTTGATTGGACATCCAGCACCATCTACAACTGTAGCGGTACCTGTACCTGGACATTTGTCAAATTTGTTAGCAACTCCGTCATTATCTTCATCACCCATGTCTTTTGCATATTGTTCTCTGTCTCTCGCTGCATTTTGTTCTGCAGTAGATAAAGCAGCTCTCAACTCATCAGATTCTTCTTTTGATTGTTTACGAAGATCAGCTAAAGCGCTATAGTTTTGCAACTGGTGCTTTTCTTTGTTACCCAATGCAAATTCGATACCGATGTGTCCGTAAGAGAATTTGTCATTTTTAGCACCTACATTGAAACCATCAAATTTATCTGATTTTACAAAGTTCACGTCGTAACCCATATCTAAGTTAATCCCCCTTGCAACTCCTAATTTAAAACCTGCACCAACTGGTATAAACCATCTTTCTTTGTAACCTTCGCTTGCTGAAGTCGTACCATCAGTAGCAGTAGCATTTGCGCTCATATATCCAGCACCTGCTTTTACGTAAGGGATCAAGATTGCGTTTTCGTTATTGATGTTGATGTTTGCGATATTATATACAGCTGTTAAAGCTGCTGACCATTCCATTTTAGTTTCATAGCTTGAGTTAGCAAGAAACGCCTCATTACCATCATCATCAAAACCATCGTAAGCTCTTAAGCCTTCAACTTTACCAGCTAAAAAATCAGCTTGTAAGCCTAAAGATGGAAGAACTTGCTTTTTAATAAAACCACCATATCCAATGGTTTCTTTAGCCGTTTGAAAATCACGTTCCTTACCGTTGAAGATTGTGTTTTGGCTTAAAACTCCACCGTGAACACCAATTGACCAGGTACGAAATGCTTTTTCTGAAAATCTGGTTGTTGTTTGTTCCTGAGCAACAAGTTGAGATGAGAGCCCTACTAGAGTAAGAACTAGAGCTGATTTTGTAATTTTTGATTTCATTTTAATTCAATTTAGATATTGTTTGGCCATTAAGCCGAACAGCCATCACTTGTAATAACCTTGCCAAATAGGGTAGTTTTAGTTATTATTTTTGAATGTATTAGTAATCAAGGTGTTATTTAATCTGTCTAATTGCAATAAAAAGACAGGTTGATGTTTTTAGGAACGGGTAAGATGTATACATTTTGATACAATTTGCACAGATTCAGTTTACAATTCAAATGTGTCTTCTTTTCTCGGTACAACAACAGTGTAATGCTCCGCCTCCAGTGCTCCCGATAAGCTGTCCATTCTGACTCGCTCACCGTGAACCAAAAAGATTTTCTTTAAGGTGGTTGGATCCTGTTGTTTGATGGTTGCCATAAGGTCGTTATGGTCTCCGTGACCGCTAAGTAGATCTGTTTGTTTAATGCTGGCGTACACCATAAGGTCCCTGTTTCGTAATTTTATAATAGGGTCTCCTCTTAAAAGCCGGTTTCCAAGTGTACCCTTTGCGCAATAACCGATAAATAAGATCGTACAATAGTAATTTTGAATGTTATAAAATAGATGATCTTGAATTCTGCCGCCTTCTAGCATGCCTGCGGAGGATATAATTATGCAAGGTTCATGATAATTACTAATGGAGATACTTTCGCGTTTATCATAGACATAAGACAGCTCTTTAAATTCAGCATTTTTTACTTCATTTTTGTAGAAGTCTTGAGCCTCTTCATTTAAGTATCGCTGATGTTTGTGATAGATTGCGGTAGCGGCACTGGCGAGCGGACTATCTATAAACACCTTGACAGGTGGAATCAGCTTTTTACTGAATATCTTATTAAGGGCATAGGCGATGGCTTGTGTTCTGCCAATACTAAACGCCGGTATAATCAACCTCCCAGGATATTTGATACAGGTCTCCATAATGGTATCAATTAACTTTTGTTCCAGAGTCGTGTCTGTACTATGGAATTTGCCTCCGTAAGTTGATTCTGAAACCAAATAATCTACCGGGGGAAGCGGCTGAGGATCAATTAAAAGTGGATAGTTCTTCCTGCCAATGTCGCCGGTAAATGCGATTCGTTTTGTTTCCCCTTTATCGACAACTTCTAAAATTACTGCTGCTGCACCCAATAAATGACCAACAGGAACAAAAGTGAGTGATAGTTGGTCATTTATTTTAAATTCTTTATCGAAATCAATGGTCACGAATCGTTCAACTGTTTCTATTACGTGATTTTGTAGATACAATGGATCTGGTCCATGCCGGTAGCGTTTAGACCGTGACTGTTTATTTTGCTTGCTTAGAAATACATTTACAGAATCTAGTAAAAGAACCTCTGTTAATTCAGCAGTAGGCGGGGTGCAAAGGATTTGACCCTCGAAACCCATCCGCACCAATGTCGGTAGATTTCCTGAATGGTCAATATGTGCGTGGGTTAATATTACGACATCAATGCTGGCAGGATCAAAAGAAAAATATTGGTTTTCATGCTGATAGGTACCTTTTTCGTAATCCAGACCACAATCAATCAAGATGCTATAGTTTTCTATTTGTAATAGGTGCATGCTTCCCGTTACTTGTTCAGCTGCGCCAAGAATTGTCAATTTCATAGTTACACGATCCTTATTAAAGGCAATTTATAATTTATATTTTAATCCAATCCATCCAGTTGGATACTCGATATTGGTAGTTTAACATAGAAGATTGAATGGTAGTTACAACTTTCCAATTCAACAACTCATCTATAAAGGCCGGTGGCAGCAGCCCGGCTTTTGAAGCGGCGGCAACATAGAACTGCTGCTTGCTTGGATGATGTGGCGTACAGGCATTGAATATATGACCGAAAGCCGCATCTTCCAATATACATAAGCTCAAGCCAACACAATCGTCCAAGTGAATTAGATTAATAGGTGCCCTGCCATTGGCTACAGCTGTTTTTCCTGCAAAAAATCTTCCAGGATCCCGATTCGGACCAATTAAACCTGCAAACCGTAAAATTGTGCATGTAAAGGTGGTTTGACTGCGAAGGAGTTGCTCCGATTCAAGAATTGCCTTACCAGATGCAGTTTCAGGTTGAGGTACAGTTAACTCATTTACGTCTGCATTTGTATCACCGTATACAGCTGTTGAACTGGTAAAAACAACCTGGGCAACATTGTTTTGCTTTGCTGCTTCAACGATTCTTTTGATTTTATCCAGGTAGTCAGATTGTTGTCCTCCGCGTTTATTTGGCGGGATACAAATAAATAACACATTTGTTTGAAAGAATGCAGGGTCGTAAAATTCTTCGTCTTTTTGAAAATCAACCAGAAAAGGTGTAATCTGATTTTCAGCTAACAATTGCAGATTTGTCTCAGTTGTAGTAGAGCCTTTTACAATATAATTTTTCTCGACTAATCTTTTTGCCAATTCAAATCCAAACCAACCACAGCCTAGTATGCTTACTGTTTTTGAAGTTGTTGAAATCATAAAATTATTCATTGGTAAATTTCATTTCATAGCCTAAACAAAAAAGAGGGTGATGTTTTAAACACCCCCTCTTTTGTAGCATGTTTGTAATGACTAAAGTACTGAAACGTTCGTTGCTTCGGGACCTTTTTTACCGTCATTTAATTCAAATTCAACACTGTCTCCTTCATTCAATTCCCTGAATGAATCTCCTGCAATTGCAGAAAAGTGTACGAAAATATCTTTTCCTCCATCTTCTGGAGTTATAAAT
>JAPSHM010000026.1 GCA_031179845.1 Pedobacter sp. | reverse complement strand
TGGCCTCCAGATATTCAGCGACAAAATCGGAATTGTAAATACCACGGGAGCCTATGCAAGTTATGCTTATCGGTTGCGTATGGAAAAAGGAACTTTGTCATTCGGTCTACAAGGAGGTGCAAGTCAGTACCGTGCTGATTTCAATTCCGTACAACTCAACTCAGGAAGCGCTATCGATCCCGCGTTTCAGCAAAATATCAACAAGGTGTTGATGAATTTTGGGGCAGGTATTTACTATAATTCAGACCGCTTTTATTTGGGCTTATCCTCTCCTCAGCTTTTGAATAACAAACTGACCGATTTCAATGTAGAGTCTGACAACTCTTTCAGAGGGCAGGCGCTACACTTATTTTTGGCGACAGGATACGTTTTTCCGTTGGGTGAAGATTTCAATTTAAAACCATCTGTGCTTGTAAAAGGAGTAAAGGGTGCCCCGATAGAAGCCGATCTTAATGCGGCCTTGTGGATTAAGAATACCATCGCATTCGGAGTCCAGTACCGTACAAAAGCGGACATTGGCGCTTTGGTTGAATTCCAGGTATCGCCTCAGATCCGACTGGGGTATTCCTATGACCGAAGTGTAACCAAACTGGTTAATTTCAACTCCGGCAGTCATGAAATTATGCTCAGATATGAATTCGGATTTGAAAAAGGTAAAATTTTATCACCCAGATACTTTTAATACGTAAGAACATGCAATATAAATTGATACGTCTGTTTAGTTTGATGTGCCTGCTTCTGCTGCCATTTTTAATGCAGGCGCAGGATGTCAGCAACAGAAGCTCCCTATTCAGACAGGCAAGCAAAGAATATACTTCGTTGAAGTATGTATCGGCCATTCGGCTATTAGAGAGGATACTTAAAGCTGAACCGGACCAGATTGAAGCGAAAGAAATGCTTGCCAACAGTTATAGAAAAATTAAGAATTATGAACGTGCGGCGTATTGGTATGAACAGTTAAGTAAAGCGCCAGATGTAAAATCAGAATGGGCATTGAGTTACGCGGAGGTATTGGCTAATTTGCAGGATTATACTGGCTCTGATCATTGGTATGAGCAATATTTGAAGCCTGTTGCATCGGATGCCAGAGCAGCAGAATTCGCCAACGTATACCCGGTTGTAGGCACTTTTATGGATGACAGGCGCTCCTGGAAAATTAGCTATACAAGTTTGAACACCGCTGCTTCAGAATACGCTCCAACATTTTATAACAACGGATTGATCTTCAGTAGCAATCGGTCTCTTGCCAAATTATCAAAACATGTATTTCAGTGGGATCAAACTCCCTTTACAGATCTTTATTATGTCGATCAGTTGGCGGACATTAAAGATGTTGATCCTGATAGTGTGTTAAAGGCAGCAAGGAGCAATGTCGTTCGCTCAAAGAAAGTTTATAGAGATAATGATGATGATACTTATCAAACGAGTAATGACAGCCGGGTATTGGGAACACTCAATCCTGTTTTAAATCGGGATACGCTCGGGGAAGTATTGTCACTTGACACGAAAGTTAAGCCAGTTCAGGGATTTGTGAACAGCAAATACCATGAGGGACCTGCAGTAGTGTTACCTGATGGTTCCCTGTTGTTTACACGGAATAATTACCAAAAAGGAAAGGCTTCCAGAAGCCAGGAAGGTATCAATAAGCTGAAATTATATACGGCATTAGCCCCAGCCTGGGATCAGGTGGAGGCATTTGGCTTCAATAGCGATGAGTACTCAACTGGTCACCCCGCGATTAATAAGGCAGGAACAATTTTGATTGTGGCTTCTGATATGCCCGGAGGATTTGGCGGGGTAGATCTTTACTATTGTCAACGAACCGATGCCAAATCACTTTGGTCGAAACCGGTAAATTTAGGTTCACTGGTAAATACCGAGGGCGACGAAATGTTTCCTACTATTTCACAGGATAGTATTCTGTTCTTTGCATCAACCGGTCATGTTGGACTTGGTGGACTTGATATCTTTCAGATCGGATTAGAAGGGCTTAATCCGCATGGCAAACCTATAAACCTGGGTTATCCGGTCAACTCTTCTGTTGATGATTTTGGGATTGCAAGGAGTGAAGATGGTAATAACGGTTACTTTACTTCTAACAGAAGAGGAAGTGACGATATTTACAGCTTTGTACATAAAGACTTCCAGATTAAAGTTAAGGGTCTTGTTGTTGATGCAAAAGATAACCAGCCACTTGCGAGTGTTTTAATTGGGATTAAAGCAGGAAACAAAACATTAACACATCATACTGACCATAATGGCAGCTTTTCGACTGAGCTATCTAAAAAATCTGCTTATGAGATTTCTGCCCTAAAAGAAGGCCATGGTGCGCAGCAAATTTCTCTTTCAACCAATGGAATATTTGCGGACACCACGCTGACTGTATTTTTTAAGTTGGATAAATCAACTTTGAGTTGTGACTCGCTTAAACAGCAACTTTCTTCTTTTGTAATTCACTACGATCTGGATAAATCGTTTATCCGCGCGGATGCCAGCAAGGTAATGGGACGATTGGCCTTATTTCTGAAACAGAATCCGGGCGTTGATGTGATTGCTGCAAGTCATTGCGATAGCAGGGCGTCCGACACCTACAACATTGGACTTTCTTTGAGGAGGTCGCAATCCGCAAAACGTTATCTCATCGCTAAGGGTATAAACGCAGACCGCATTAAAATAGAATATTTCGGAGAAAATAAGCTGTTGAACAAGTGTCTGGATGATGTAAAATGCCCGGAGCCACTGCAACAACTGAATAGAAGAACAGAATTCTATTTGAATTTAGAAGGGACCGATATCAGGGATATAAACTGCAGTCAACTGCAGTAAAAGTAAGATTAGCAAAATGGCGCTGTTCAGGTGAACAGCGCCATTTTTTTTGTTGCCCGAGGTCAAGTGTCAGGTGGTTGGTATTCGCTCCGTTAACCTTTCCGTTTGGATATCTTGTAGTAACAACATAAAAGCAATTATATGTTTTCATGAAAAAAGCGGGAATGGACCTGTAAAGGTTATCCCCGCTCAAATAAATGTGCTCTCAAGCTAATCTAAGAAAATCAGTGCATTTAGCGGTCACCCTTTGCTATTTTTTTGCGCGTGTTTTCGTTTTCAGGTTCCCTTTTGCAAGCGTGTGTGCAACCCAGGCTGGGATCGTCTATTGTGATTTGATATAAACCGATCCTTAGCATATTTTGCTTTCTTTGTTGGGGTATTGATTTGCTTTAAAGCTAAACGATTACTTTTAGTTGCATTCATTTGAACCTCAATTACCATGTCAAAAAAAGATCTTTTTATATTTTTAATCCTTTTTGCAAGTATGCCCGGCTTTTCGCAGTCGCCATGGAGCAAATTATCTCAAAAACCGTCTACATTAAACTTAAATTTAGGAATCAGCACTTTTGAAAGTGAAGTATTGACGCTGAAGCTAGTTAATGCCACTCAGACAGCTGCGGGTTTGCTTCCCCGAAATACCAATGATTTTGATTTCACACCTTCGGATAGTTTAAAGGTTCGTAGCAGTGATGGACTGTATCATTTGGGTGATCTCAATTTGAGGCTCCGGTTTGCAGGCGATCAAAACTGGAAAAAGTATTCAACAGCCACAAATCGGAAATCCGTAAAAGCCTTAAGTGTTTCTGCTGGAGTGCTGGCAGCGGCTGATCTCTCACCAACCATGCCTGCGGACCTGCCCTTACTTATCAAACGATACTGGGAGTTGGATAAAGCCGGCCTGGTATTGCGTTTTGAACTTACAAACACGTCAAACCAGGCGGTTGAGATCGGGGCATTAGGCATGCCAATGATATTTGACAATATTCTGGAAGGAAGGACTCTTGAGCAGGCACACGCCAGAAATGTATTTTATGACCCTTATATCGGACGTGATGCAGGTTATCTTCAGGTTACCAGATTAAGCGGTCAGGCGCCTTCCTTATTGGTCATCCCTTATGGACAGACCCCATTTGAAGCGTATAATCCGCTGTTGGACGATCCCACACCCAGGGGGATCGCATTTGAGGGGTTTTATGAGTGGATGGTATACAGCAAGGCCTATGCAGAAAATGAATGGAAGTCGGCCGTCCAATGGAATACTGCTACTTCGGGTGTATTGAAGCCTGGTGAAACGAAAAGCAATGGTGATAAGCTTAATGTTGCTGGTGCCGCAAATGATATAGAGGAGAAACTTAAGGAGCAAAACCGTCCTGTTGCGGTTTCAGTACCAGGCTATGTGCTGCCCCAGCAGGTGGAATCCAAATTGTTTTTGAAATATATCAGTGGAGTAAGTAAGATCAGCGTTGAGCCGGAAAATGCTTTGTCCTTTAAGGCTGAACGCAATACAAAAAATGGGTGGATGACCTATTTGATTAAAGGGAATATTTGGGGTAGGGCAAGGTTAACCATCAAGTATAAAGATGGGCTGGAACAGACGATAAATTATAGGGTCATCAAGGACGAAGAACAGGTGATTAAGGACTACGGCAACTTTCTTACCACCAAACAGTGGTTTGATCAGCCTGACCCGATTTTTAAACGAAACCCTTCGGTGATTACTTATGATGATGAAAAAAAAGAGCAGGTTTTACAGGATAGCCGGGCTTGGATAGCCGGCTTAAGTGATGAAGGAGGAGCCGGCGGATGGCTTGGTGCACTAATGAAACAAATTGTGTTGCCAGAGAAAGGGGAAATAGACAAGCTGAAGCGTTTTGTAGACACGACCTTATTCGGCCGCATCCAGGTAAATGGCGGCGCCGATAAGTTTGGAGTAAGAAAAAGTCTGTTTTACTATCAGCCAGATTCTTTGCCAAACGAGACTTACAGCAACGCAATTAATTTTAAAACCTGGTCTGCCTGGCCAGCTAAAGAAGCCAATAATTTAGGTCGTTCCTATAATTATCCTCATGTAGCAGCCGCTCATTGGGTAATGTATAAGCTCTCCCGTAACCACAAGGGTTTGGTGAACGCAGCAGAATGGGAGAAATACCTCACCTATGCTTGTGAAACATCGCTGGCAATGGTACGGCTGGCCCCTTATTATGCGCAGTTCGGACAAATGGAAGGTACAGTCTTCTACCTGATTTTGCAGGATCTTAAGAAAGAAGGACTAAATGAGCTGGCTGATCAACTTGAAGCAGAAATGAAAAAACGTGCCCTACACTGGAGTAGTTTGCAATATCCATTTGGAAGCGAGATGCCATGGGATTCTACAGGACAGGAAGAAGTATACATGTGGTCGTCTTATTTCGGATTTGAGGAGAAAGCAAAGGTTACATTGGATGCAATTCTGGCGTACATGCCGGTAGTACCACATTGGGCATACAATGGCAATGCAAGGCGTTATTGGGATTTCCTGTATGGTGGAAAGCTTTCGCGCATAGAAAGAATGATTCACCATTACGGTTCTGCTTTGAATGCAATCCCAGTTCTTAAGGATTACCGAAACCATCCGGATGATTTTTACTTGTTGCGGGCTGGTTATGGTGGACTAATGGGCAGCATTTCAAACATTACAAAGGATGGCTTTGCGCCTGCTGCATTCCATGCCTTTCCCTCTACCTTAAAAAATGATGGGATTTCGGGAGATTATGGGTCTGGCTTCTTTGGTTATGCGGTAAACACTGCAACCTACCTGATAAACCACAAAGAATTTGGATGGCTTGCCTTCGGGGGGAACCTGGATAAAAGGGGAAGCCGGATAAACGTAAAACCAACAACCGCAGCAAAATCTGCCATATATATCGCAGCGACCGGATTATGGATTACTTTGGATGCCGGGCAGATCAGCAAAGCCGAATTTGATACATCGACTAAGGCAGTTCATTTGACGATAGCCCCAGCTACTGAATACACACCAAATGCGTTAATTAAGTTAGAACAGCCCGCGAAAATAGAAGGTATAGGCAAATATAGCATCAAACATGGTGTTTACCTGGAACGCGGAACTTACCGGTTGCCGTTAATGAAAGGTGAGTCAACCCAGGTTATCATCAGTTTGTTTTAAGATATTTGTCTGAGAAATATTTAAATTTATATCTTGTTTTATGTTCAGTAAATCTATTTATATCAAAAGAAGGGAAACGCTGAAGGCTAAGTTCAACACCGGAATCCTCCTTTTTATGGGCAATTCTGACAGTCCGATGAACTACAGAGACAATACGTATCCATTTAGGCAGGACAGTACCTTTTTATATTATTTTGGCGTCAATGAACCCGGACTTACCGCTGTCATTGATCTTGATGCTGGAAAGGAGATCATTTTTGGTGCTGAAATGACTTTAGATGAGCTGGTGTGGATGGGCCGGCAGCGATCACTAAAGGACAGATGTGCCGACAGCGGCATCAACGATGTTGAACCGCCGGATGCATTAAAGGATCTTGTGGAAGAGGCCAACCGTTATGCGCGTAAGCTGCATTTTTTACCACCCTACCGCGCGGAGAATGAAATCAAACTGTCTTTATTGCTTAAGCTGGATATATTGAAGTTGAAAGCCGCATCTTCAGTCGAATTTATCAAAGCAGTGATTGCACAACGGTCAGTGAAATCGGCCGAAGAACTGGTAGAAATTGATAAGGCAGTTTCTATATCAGCAGATATTCACCTTATGGTCATGCAAACCACCCGGCCCGGGATGTATGAAAGAGAGGTCGTAGCTGCAATCCAGCAGGCCGCTCTTGCTTTTGGCGGTAATCTTGCTTATCCCGTGATCCTGACGGTTAACGGCGAGATCCTTCACAACCATTATCATGGCAACCTGCTGAAAGAGGGACAGCTGGTACTCAATGATTCTGGCGTGGAAACCGCATTAGGCTACGCGGGTGATCTGACCCGCACTTTTCCTGTTGCCAAAAAGTTTACAACCGAACAAAAAGACATCTATGAAATTGTATTGAAGGCTTATCGCGATGCCTCAGCAATCCTGAGTCCAGGAACTAAATACTTGGATGTCCATTTTCAGGCCTGTAAAAGTCTGGTTGTTGGACTTAAAGAACTCGGCTTGATGAAGGGTGATCCCGAAGATGCGGTGCTTGCCGGCGCGCATACCTTGTTTTTCCAATGTGGTACCGGGCATATGATGGGCCTTGATGTTCACGACATGGAAGATCTTGGCGAGGAATTCGTAGGGTATTCGGATGCTATGAAAAAAAATACAACTGAATTTGGTCTGAAATCATTGCGACTTGGAAAGGAGTTGCAAGCCGGAAACGTAGTTACCGTTGAACCGGGTATATACTTCAACACGGAATTGATTGACCGGTATGGATCTGCCAGTTTGTTTGCCGATTTTATTGATTATCAACGGGTGCAGCAGTTTCGTGATTTCGGCGGCATCCGGATCGAGGATGACTTTGTGATCCATAATTCCGGAGCAAGAATGCTGGGTAAGCACCTGGCCAGTACCATTACAGAAATTGAAGACATCAGGGCGGGAGCCTTTTAATCCAGCAGCACATTATGAATAGAATATTGGTGACAGTCGCGGCCATTGCTTTTGGCGTATGTGCTGGAGGAACGATAGCCATCGCACAAAGCGAAAGTGAAAAGTATACAAAGGCTGATACCCTGAGGGGCAGCATTACCCCTGAACGCAGTTGGTGGGATGTACAACGATATGAGTTGGCCTTTAAACCGGATTTTAACAGCAAAACCATTTCGGGTGCCAATACGATCAGGTATAAAGTGGTGCAATACAATGATGGGAAAAGAAAAATGCAAATCGATCTCGCTGCTCCTTTATTGATTGACAGTGTCGTTTATGACGATGCCACAAAGTTAGGGTTTGAAAAAGAAGGATCCGTTTGGTATGTAGACGTTCCGCAGCAAAGCGCGGGATCGCAGCACAGCGTCCAGATTTTTTACCACGGAAAAGTTCATGAGGCCGTTAATCCACCTTGGGATGGAGGATTTATTTTCACACAAGATTCCCTAAAGCGACCTTGGATGACAGTTGCCTGTCAGGGTTTGGGAGCTTCTATATGGTTTCCAAACAAGGACCACCAGAGTGATGAGGCGGATCAGGGCGCTTCACTTACCATGACTGTTCCTGACTCGCTGGTTGCAATTGGCAATGGTAGGCTGGTATCTAAAAAGGACAATGCTGATGGTACAGCGACCTATCGATACAATGTCATCAACCCAATTAACAACTATTGTATCATTCCATACATTGGTAAGTATGTGAATTTTAAGGAGCGCTATAAAGGGGAGAAAGGAATGTTAGATGTGAATTACTGGGTGCTGGACTACAATTATAAAAAAGCACAGCAGTACATGCCAGACCAGGTGCATAAGATGTTTAAAAGTTTTGAGCACTGGTTTGGACCGTATCCCTTCTATGAGGACGGTTACCAGCTGATTGACGCTTCTCACACAGGAATGGAGCACCAGTCGGCCGTCTCCTATGGTAACAAGTACAAGTTTGGCTATTTGGGGAGGGACTTATCCCAATCAGGATGGGGCATGAAATGGGACTTTATCATCATTCACGAAAGTGGACATGAGTGGTTTGGTAATAATATTACCACAAATGATCTGGCCGATATGTGGGTGCATGAAGCCTTTACCAATTATAGTGAAACTCTTTTTGTGGATTATATTTTCGGGGAAGCTGCCGGGAATGCCTACAATTATGGCATTAGGAATGGAATTAAAAACGATAAACCGATAATTGCAGATTATAATGTCAACGCGATGGGAAGTGGCGATATGTATCCGAAGGGGGGGAATCTGATCCATACGATCAGGCATAGCCTGAATGATGACGTATTATTTAGAAACATCTTGCGTGGATTGAACAAGAAGTTTTACCATAAAACAGTTAACACTGCTGACGTAGAAGCCTACATTTCCAAACAGGCGAAATTTGACTATTCAAGTGTGTTTGATCAGTACCTTAGAAGCGTACAAATCCCGGATCTGGAATATTATGAGTTAAAAGGAAAGCTTTTTTATCGCTGGGCCAACTGCATTCCTGGTTTCAATCTTCCGTTGGTTATCAAAAATAAGTCTGCGGCACCAGTGAAAATTTACCCTGTTGAAAAATGGCAAAGTACGCAACTCGCGGCTCAGCAAAAAGCTTCCAACGTTTTAGCAGAAATCGAGAAAATGTATTATATCGGGATCAAAAAAGTAAAATAGGTTGTTAGGCGCATAACAGGTGTAATTATGAGTTGTATCGGTTAATATTAGCACATAGACTAGTGTTGTCAGGCTTTAACTTTGAAGCATGTTAAACAATAAATAATCAGGACTGCAAGCGTGTTTGTAAAATCAAATAACGTTTAAAAACAGGCAGGAACTGATTGTAGGTAAAAAAAACTAGCAACTATGAACATCAATTGGACCGGAGTATTCCCTGCCGTAACAACCAAGTTTACGGATCACGACGAACTTGACTTTAAAACATTTGACCTGAACATTGAAGCCCAGCTTGAAGCGGGCGCGGAAGGAATTATTTTGGGAGGCTCCTTAGGTGAAGCCAGTGTATTGAGCGAGGAAGAAAAATTTGAGTTGCTGGTACATACCCTGGGGATGGTAGCAGGCAGAGTCCCTGTAGTATTGAACATTGCTGAGTCGACCACAAAAAATGCAGTTGCTGTGGCAGAGCGGGCGGAGAGCCTGGGGGCTAATGGATTGATGCTTCTCCCGCCAATGCGTTATTATGCCGATACGGAAGAGACGCTCACATTTTTTGAGACCGTTGCAAAAAGCACAAATCTTCCCATCATGATCTATAACAATCCGGTAGATTATAAGATAGAGGTAACGCTTGATATGTTCGAAGTTTTGGCAAAGTATCCCAATATACAAGCGGTTAAAGAGTCGACCAGGGATGTGTCTAACATCACCAGGATGTTTAACAGGTTTGGAGAAAGATTTAAGATCCTGACTGGTGTTGATCCACTCGCTATGGAAAGCCTGGTAATGGGTGCACACGGATGGGTTGCAGGGCTGGTTGATGCCTTTCCCAAGGAAACTGTCGCCATCTATCGATTGGTTAAGGAGAACCGGATTGCAGAGGCACTAAAAATCTATCGTTGGTTCTTACCGGTATTGGAGTTGGATATTCACCCTAAACTGGTACAGTACATCAAGCTTGCTGAAGTCGCCACGGGGATAGGTTCAGAAGCTGTAAGGGCACCTCGCTTAGCGCTCAAAGGTACAGAAAGAGCGCGGGTACTTAAAATCATTGAGGATGCATTAGCGTGCCGACCTGAATTACCTGAGGGAAGCTGGGGTAAATTACAACCGGCCCTATGAGCGCGGCAGG
The DNA here is from genome assembly GCA_031179845.1 of Pedobacter sp. Taxonomy (GTDB): domain Bacteria; phylum Bacteroidota; class Bacteroidia; order Sphingobacteriales; family Sphingobacteriaceae; genus Pedobacter. The sequence goes on along the minus strand of JAPSHM010000026.1, from coordinate 13,662 downwards.
AAGGATGTTCAAGGCCATAGATCCGGCAACCGGGCTTAGTCTGGACGAAGATTTTTTCTCATCCCAAATAGTGGATGCGGAAGAAGCTTTGCAAAATGCAGCGACTGCCTTTCAGCAGTATAAAAATATTGGTAAAGCCCGAAAAAGTGCTTTTTTAAGGGCCATCGCAGAGGAACTGATTTTACTTGGAGATACATTGATCAACCGGGCGGCAGCAGAAAGCGGCCTTCCGATAGCTCGTTTACAAGGAGAATTGGGACGTACGACTGGTCAGTTGAGGCTTTTCGCTGATCTGGTGGAAGAAGGGTCCTGGGTAAACGCAATTATCGATGTTGCCTTGCCGGAAAGGCAGCCGATGGCCAGGGTCGATATCAGGAGGATGCTGGTTCCGATAGGACCGGTAATTGTATTTGGTGCCAGCAATTTTCCCCTTGCATTTTCAGTTGCGGGAGGAGACACCGCTTCGGCACTTGCTGCGGGATGCCCGGTAATTGTTAAAGCGCATCCTGCTCACCCTGGCACCAGTAAGTTGGTTGCTGAGGCGATACATCGTGCCATAGCTACCTGCGGATTGCCCAGAGGAGTATTTTCTATCTTGTACGATGATGGTTATGAGATTGGAGCCTACCTGGTTAAACATCATATCACTAAATGTGTGACTTTCACAGGGTCATTTAAAGGTGGGATGGCCTTACATCAAATGGCACTTCAACGCAGAGAACCTATCCCTGTGTTTACTGAAATGGGCAGTATCAACCCGGTAATTCTGCTGCCAAAAGCCGTTGAAAACAGAGCGGACGAACTAGCTGCCCAAATGGCTGCTTCAGTTACAATGGGCGCAGGGCAGTTCTGTACTAACCCTGGATTGATGATCGCTTTGCAGACTGAAAGCCTTTCAAATTATATACAAGTCCTTTCTGATGCTATAGCACAGACGCCTTCTGCAACCATGCTAAGTGCGGGTATATGTGCAAACTATAAACAACTTTCTGAAAATGTGTTGCAGTCGGCCGCAGTAACGTTACTGGCCGAATCTGAGATTGCAGATCAGGATAAAAGTAACCAATCGGTTGCCCGCCTCGCTTCCGTAAAGGTTGCTGATTTTCTTGCCGATCCCAAACTTCAGGAAGAGGTCTTCGGCCCATTTTCTCTTTTGGTCATCGCAGATCATATCGATCAGTTTGAAGCGGTTATCGATGCTTTAGGTGGGCAGCTCACCATAACAGTAATGGCGGATAATCAAGAAATGACCGATTATGCAGCTTTGCTAGGTAAATTATCTGACAAGGCCGGACGCCTGGTGCTGAACGCCGTCCCTACCGGAGTGGAAGTCTGTGCAGCCATGCAGCATGGTGGCCCGTTTCCTGCAAGCAGTGACAGTCGGTTCACTTCAGTTGGCAGCACAGCGATTTACCGCTTCGCCAGACCAGTAGCCTGGCAGGGCTGGGACGATAAATTGTTGCCTGATGAACTCAAAAGTGGCAATCCTCTTGGAATTTTTAGATTAATGGATCAAAACTGGACTAAAGATTAATGGCAAAAAAAACTTTCTTTTGTGTAGACGCGCACACCTGTGGAAATCCGGTTAGATTGGTAGCCGGCGGCGGCCCGTTGTTGGAAGGAGCCAATATGAGCGAAAAACGACAGCATTTCTTAAAAAAATATGATTGGATTCGCACTGGGTTAATGTTCGAGCCCAGAGGGCACGATATGATGTCGGGCAGTATCCTTTACCCACCTCATGATCCTGAAAATGATGTTGCTGTACTGTTTATTGAAACCAGTGGCTGTCTGCCGATGTGTGGACATGGCACAATTGGGACGATTACCATAGCCATTGAGCAAGGGTTGATCTTGCCGAAGGTGCCTGGTATCGTGAGGATGGAGGCACCTGCCGGACTGGTGCTGATCAGCTATAAGCAAGAAGGGAATAAGGTCAGTTCGGTTAAACTGCGTAATGTGCCATCCTATTTGGCAGCGCGGGATCTAACGGTGATATGTCCGGACCTTGGAGAACTCAGCTTTGACGTGGCTTATGGCGGTAATTTCTATGCGATTGTGGATCCTCAGCCGAATTTCAGCGGTCTGGAAAATTATACAGCTTCGCAATTGATTGGCTGGAGCCAGGTGATTCGGAAACGCATCAATGAGCTTTATACCTTTGTACATCCCCAGGATGAGACCATAAATGGCTGTAGTCACCTGCTTTGGGCTGGTGCTACGCTGGACCCGCTTTCAACCGCCAGAAATGCTGTATTCTACGGAGAGAAAGCGATCGACAGATCTCCATGTGGTACGGGTACATCAGCACGCATGGCCCAATGGCATGCCAGAGGAAAACTACAAGTTGGTCAGTCTTTTATTCATGAAAGTATAATAGGCAGTAAATTTATTGGCAGGATCGAAGAATTGGTGAAGTTGGACGGTTTTGATGCCATCATTCCAAGCGTTGAAGGCTGGGCGATGGTATATGGGTACAACAACATTATGATTGATGATGAAGATCCTTATGCACAAGGTTTCCAGGTTATATAAACGTTAAAGTTATAGAAGATGTCAGATATTATAATTATTGGTGCCGGGATCGTGGGCCTGAGCTCCGCATACTATCTCCACAGGCAGGGTTATACCGTAACGGTTTTGGATAAGGGGAACATTACTGACAATTGTTCGTTTGGCAATGCAGGAATGATCGTGCCCAGTCATTTTGTTCCACTCGCTTCCCCAGGTATGGTGCAACAGGGCATCCGATGGATGTTTAATAGCAGGAGTCCCTTTTATGTCCGCCCTGCACTAAATCGGGAGCTGATCAACTGGGGGTTAAGGTTTTGGAAACACGCCAATTTTGGGCACGTTTCATCTTCCGCCATTCCATTGAGGGATCTTTCGCTTTTGAGTAAACAACTCTTTTATGATTTATCGAAGGAGCCCGGCTTTGAGTTTGAACTTAGGAGCAAGGGAATTCTTGCGCTATATAAAACCGAGAAGGCAGCAGAAGAAGAGGCACATCTTGCGAAAAGCGCAACTGAACTCGGGCTGGACATGGCGATATTGACTGCTGCGGAATGCCAGCTTTTGCAACCTGAATTGAAACTTGATGTATTGGGTGCTGTCCATTACCGCGATGATGGACACGTATCACCGCCAAAACTGATGAATGCATTGATAGCCTATCTTGAACAGGCGGGTGTAAAGATCATGCGAAATCATGAAGTGACAAGGATTGAAACGAGTGGTAAAAATATCATTCGACTTTTTACCGGCGCTAAAGAATGGAGCGCTGATCAGTATGTACTGGCGTCAGGATCCTGGTCGCCCGCCATTGCCAGACAGATGAATCTTAACCTATCGCTGATGCCTGGTAAAGGTTATTCCTTCATGGAAGATGAGCCGGCAAAAAGGATGGCCATTCCCGTGTTACTTTGCGAAGCCAGGGTTGCCATTACGCCAATGAACGGGAGCATTCGCTATAGCGGGACGATGGAGCTGGATAAGATTAATGATAGGATCAACTTGCAGCGGGTTAAGGGAATCATAGAATCTGTACCGAAGTATTTTAGTGGTCTTAACCCAAAGCTTCCCTCCAGAGAAGACATCTGGTTTGGTTTCAGGCCCTCATCGCCAGATGGATTGCCTTACATAGGGCGGAGCATTGAAAAGGAAAATTTAATCATTGCGACCGGACATGGAATGATGGGTTTGAGTCTTGGACCCGCTACTGGATTATTGGTTAGTCAGATCGCATCACATCAGAAAAAAGCCGTTGACTTAAAACCTTTTCTTCCTTCCAGGTAACCCTCTTAAACCGGGTAAAAATAGATTGATACCTGATAAAATCCGAAAACTATCCTTCTTCATCAGCTTCTAACTTTAACTGAATTAATAAATCAGTCAAAACCTAATTAAGTTTAAGTATGAAAGCAAAAAATGAATGTTACAAATACTGTAGCAATGGATTATGGTTTCTTTTGCTTTTTCTTCTTCCTTGTCAACTGTATGCTCAAAATTCAGTTACCGTAAGCGGAACAGTAATTGATTCTTCAGATGGAACCAGCCTTATCGGCGTTTCTGTGAAAGAAAAAGGAACTACATCGGCTTCAAGTACAGATAACAAAGGCAATTTTAGTCTAAAAGTTTCCAGTGTGAATGCGCAACTGGTATTTAGTTATATTGGTTACAAAAGTCAGGAGATTTCCTTAAAAGGACAGCGCAGCGTTATCGTGAGACTGGAGTCCGACAGCCAGGGACTGAATGAAGTTGTGGTAATGGGGTATGGAACGCAAAAAAAAGGAGAAGTAACGAGTTCGATTGCTTCAGTTAAAGCTGAAGATTTTACAAAAGGGGCGGTGAGGGATGCTGCGCAGTTAATTCAGGGGAAAGTGGCAGGATTGCGCATTACGACACCCTCGGGCGACCCGACAGCTAGCACACAGATCAATCTTCGGGGCTTGAATTCAATTAACGGTTCTTCTGAGCCGCTGGTACTGATCGATGGAATTCCAGGAAGTCTGAACACGGTTTCTCCGGAAGATATCGAATCGATAGATGTGCTTAAGGATGGCTCAGCAGCGGCGATTTATGGTACAAGGGCAACAGGAGGGGTGATCCTGATCACGACCAGGAAAAATCGTACAGGATCGAGATCGACTATTGAATATACGAATTATGTAAATGTTCAACAGATTGCCAGAAAGCCCGAACTGCTCAGCGCAGATGATTACAGACGGTTAATTTCCGAAGGTAAAGCTTATGAAGATTTCGGAAGCAATACGAACTGGATCGATGAAATTCTTCAAAATCCGGTTAGTCAGAATCATAACCTTACATTTTTGGGGGCAATGCAGGAACGAATTTAACGGGGTCAGTGAACTATCGCGACTGGGAGGGCATCTTTCTGCGCACCGGTCAAAAGCGGCTTACGATCCGTGCTGATTTGAATCATGCCATGTTCAACGATAAGTTGAAGACCAATATTCAGGTGATTAACCGGACCACATCATCAAACCAGAGTGGAGCAGATGGCTACGCCTACCGACAGGCAATGATCCGCAATCCTACTGACCAGGTTAAAGATGACGCGGGGCAATGGATGGAGCGCGCTGTGTATTTTTACGACAATCCACTTTCCAGGATTCAGGAAGAGACCAGGGACAATACCTTCAGGGAAATGAGAATAAGCGGAAGTTTGGTATACCGGCCTGTTAAGGATTTGAGTTTAAAATTGATGGCTTCTAATGTTCAGAATAGTAATCTTTATGGTGCAAGTACTACTTTCCAACATGTCAATACGACAAAGAGTAAGTTAAATGGTACGGCAGAACGGTCCACTTATTCCAATAATGAGAACCTGATGGAATTGACTGCTAATTATACTAAAAGTATTGGCGGGCATAATTTTACGGCGCTAGCCGGATATAGCTGGCAGGATGCAATCTATCAGAGTTTTGAGGTCAGTAATTTTAATTTTCCAACTGACGCGTACAGTTGGAATGATTTAGACGCAGGCGCTGCTTTGAAAGATGGAAAGGCGGATATGGATAGTTTCAAAAGCAAATGGCAACTGGCGGGATTTTTCGGCAGGCTTACTTATAACTGGAAAGAAAAGTATCTTTTCATGGCAAGTGTGAGAAGAGAAGGCTCTTCCAAGTTTGGCGTGAATAACCAATGGGGAACTTTTCCTGCAGCATCTGTGGGCTGGAGAATGAGCAAGGAAAATTTTATGCAAGGTATCCCTGCAATTTCTGATTTGAAGTTTAGAGCGGGGTATGGAGAGACAGGGACCATCGCAAATGACCCTTATATGTCGCAAAGCAGCTATAGATTTACTTTTGATGAGGGGGCATTTATTAATGGACAATGGGTTCAGGGATTTGTTCCCTCAAGGAACTTTAATCCTGATCTGCGTTGGGAGCGGAAAAAGGAGTACAATGTGGGTCTGGACTTTGGTCTACTGAATAACCGGCTAACCGGGTCGGTCGATTATTATACCAGGGATGTGGAAGATCTGCTGTATAGATTTCCTGTGCCTGTTCCACCATACCTAATCGATAACATGTTCATCAACGCAGGGACGATGAGGAATTCGGGGTTCGAAGCTTTGTTGTCTGTTAAGGCAATAGATGGAGCACGAATCAAATGGACCACTAACTTAACCTATTCTTCAAATAAAAATAAGCTGGCCAATCTTTCCAATGAACAATTCGATGTAACGACTGAATTTTTTGATGCGGGGTATACGGGTGAACCCATCCAGGCAACTACACACCGTGTAAAGGTTGGAGGCCCTATAGGCCAATTCTTTGTATTGAAGAGCGTTGGGGTAGACGATAATGGGAAGTGGCTGGTAGAAAATGAAGATGGGCAGGTCATACCCATTGCAGAATCGGATGCCGATGATCGCCAGTATTACGGCAATGGGATTCCAAAGTACCTGATGGGTTGGAACAACTCCTTTCAGATCAGTAATTTTGATTTGCAGATTAATATTAGAGGCGCATTTGGACATGATGTCCTGAATATGCAGAGAATGTACTATGAAAACCCGATCAACAAAGGCTATAATGCGCTGAAAACAGCATATGACCCCGTTTATGGGAAACAGCTGAACGCTGATCTGGTTTATGTAAGCCATTATATCGAAAAAGGAGACTATATTAAAATCGATAACATCACGTTGGGCTACACGGTGCCTAAAAGTCTCATTAAGGGCGTCAACAACTTGCGGGTGTATGTCTCAGGCCTGAATCTGTTTACCATCACCGGGTATAAAGGCCTCGACCCGGAAGGTGTAAGCTACTCCGGTGATTTTACGTTTGCGCCTGGTATAGAACACCGGGATACCTATCCTACCACCCGGACTTTTACGGCCGGACTTAATGTTTCCTTTTAAGTTTAAATTACAAGATCATGAAAAAGAGAATTTTCCTATATATCATATTTACAACACTGGTTTCGGGCGTTATCAGTTCCTGCACAAAATTGGATGAGGAGGTGTTTTCTGAAGTCCTTCCCAACAAATTTAATCCGACAGAGAAGGATCTACCTTCAATTCTTGCACCTACCTATGCTTCATTAAGAACAGTGATGTGTGGTTGGCAGGGCTATTTTGATTTGCAGGAAGAGGCGGCCGACTGCATCATCACACCTGTTCGCCCCAATGGCTGGGATGATGCCGGGACTTATCGCCGGATGCACCAGCATACCTGGAGCACACAGGAATACCAGCCTTTTAATACCTGGCAAAATGCTTACTCCAGTATTACTAAATGTAACATGGTTCTTTCACAGATTGAAGATGGCAGCCTCAAGCTTGGAGCAGTTAAGGACGCTGCGGTGGCAGAGCTCAGAGCAGTGCGTGCGTTTGCTTATTACCTATTGCTGGATAATCACGGCAACGTCCCAATTGTAATCAATTTTAAAGACGTTTCTTTACCTAAGCAAAATACCAGGACCGAAGTGTATGCATTTGTGGTCAAGGAATTAAATGAAGTAATGCCGGTACTTAGCGAAGATGAAACGAATACTTATGGCAGGATGAATAAATGGAGTGCTAAGGCACTTCTCGCTAAAATATATCTCAATTCGCAGGTTTACATTGGAACCCCTGAATTTGAAAAATGTATTAAGGAGTCAGATGATATCATCAACAGCAATAAATATCAATTGGCTAACAATTACAGTGACGTGTTCACCTACACGAATCAGACATCTAAAGAAATCATCTTTGCCATTCCATATGACGAGATCTATGGGAGAGGAAACCAAATTCACCTGAAAACTCTGGATCCCTTAAGCCAGGGCGTGTATCAGATGACCGCACAACCTTGGGGCGGTAATTGTGCAGTACCTCAATTTATTGATACTTATGATATCGATGACAGTCGTATGAAAGATTCCTGGATCCAGGGACCACAAATTAACCCTTCCACTGGTCAGATAGCAATTACTTATACCAAGTTTGTACCCGGAATGGGCGGAACGGACGGGATCGTCGCTGCCGGAAATCAAGGTTTCCGAATAGGAAAATATGTCATTAAGCCCAATGCAACCGGCGATATGGATAACGATTTTCCATTTTTAAGGTATGGAGATGTACTTATGATGAAGGCAGAAGCTTTACTAAGAACCAATAAGCCAGACGATGCAGCCCAGATCGTGACCGAGATCAGAAAGCGCGCCTTTAGGGCTAACCCTTCAAAGGCAATCGTTACCGGGGCCGATCTTGTAAAAGGTAGTACTTATCAATATGGCTTACAGGCGCCCGATGGCAAAGTAGCGGATGTTAACGGAGGCGCTGATATTGTTTTCGGAAGGTTTTTAGATGAGCTGGGTTGGGAGTTTGCGGCGGAAGCCCACCGTAGGCAGGACCTGATCCGTTTTGGGGTATTCCAGACTAAGAAATGGTTTAATCACGCCCCCCATCCACAAGCGCAAACGCGAACACTATTCCCAATTCCACAAGGAGAACTGGCGAAAAATCCGAATTTAAAGCAAAATTCGGGCTACTAGTTCTCCCGTAATAACCGATTAATAGAAGCCAGATGATTGGAATAAATGTGTTTTTGACGTATATTAACAAGGTGTTACCGTATTTTAACCAAAACGGCGACTGCTTTACCAGTTGAGTGTTAATATTTGTATATTAACGCTCAACAAACCATTCAACTAAACAACCGACCATGAAAGTGCTTCCATTTACTTTGCTTGTACCGGATGACAAGAGTGTGATCTCCGAACACATTGAATTACCTTATTTTTATCAGTACCTTCACCGACATGACGAATGGCAGATCACCTGGGTGCAACGGGGAGAAGGGACGTTGATAGCCGGCAATAATATGCATTCATTTCGTCCGGGTGACCTCTTCCTGATCGGTGCTAACCTACCCCATTTATTCAAAAGCAATCCCGAGTATTTTGTGGGCGATGAACGTAAAAGTATAAGGGCATGTTCCGTCTATTTCAATCCTTCCGGAATATTGGAGGGCTTATTTAATCTCCCCGAATTGAAGACGGCAAGTGCTTTCTTGAAAAACAACAGGCATGGTTTTAAGGTGCCTGAAAAACACAGTAAACACCTGGCTGGTAAAATACTGGAAGTTCACCAGGCTACGGGCACAGATGTGTTGTTCAACTTTCTAAGATTGTTTGAGGTGCTTCAAAGTATTGCAGAAGAGACCGAGGCGCTTTGCCCTGATTTTTATTCTTCAAATCTTTCGGAACATGAAGGAATGAGATTGAGTAATATTATTAATTTCATCATGCGTAATTACAACAATCAGATTGATCTTGAGGATGTTGCTAATGCAGCCTACATGACCCCACAAGCATTTTGCCGATATTTTAAGAAGCACACTGGACATACGTTCATTACCTTTTTAAATGAGGTAAGAATCAATGATGCCTGTAAAAGCCTTGTTTCTGGAGATAAACCCGACTGCATTTCGGGAATTGCTTATAAAGCAGGCTTCAATAGCATTACCAATTTCAACCGTGTTTTCAAGAGTATCATCGGGCAGTCTCCAAGAGCCTATATTGATGCCTACAACAATGTGAGCAGGGTGAACCGTTTGGCTGTTTAATAAGACAGACCACTTAACTATCTTTTTGTACTTCAAACCTTAATCCCGTTAAGGCAGCTAGCGCTATGCTTATGAAAAAACATTTATTCAATATAATGACCATGTGTTTATTACCTGCAACAATTTTTTCTCAAGGTAAAGTCGTACCCAACCTTTATGAACAAACGAGTGAAATGGGGACAATGATGATCACGTACCAGAGAGACATCAGGGCTATTCAGGATTTTTATTCGCCATACCTTACGGAGGGTAGGTATCCGGAGATTGCCCGGGTCAATTATTCACCAGAGCAAAGGAAGAGACTGCTCGACCTGCATAAACAATACCTAAGTGAAATGAAGTTAATGGATTTTGATTCCTTTAGTGTTCATGGGCAGGTGGACTATTTACTTTTAACCAAGGAAATTAAGAAAGATATAGAAGAGTTGGAAAAGGCAGCAGAAACCGAACAGGCGCTACTTAAATATATTCCTTTTGCAGATGAAATATATGCGATGGAAAAAGAAAGGCGGAGGGGAAAAGCGATGGACTGGCCTGTCAAAGCGACAAAATTACAGCAGTTATTAAAGGAGGTGGAAGTCGCCAGCGCAGCAGCATTAAATAGTACTCCGATCAGCAAGTCGCTTTCTAAAAATGTAGCGCAGGCAATTTCTGGACTGAAAACAAGGCTAAGGGGTATCTATGATTTTTATTACGGATATGATCCTTTATTTGATTGGTGGATACCAAAACCCTATGAAGCATTAGAACTCGCTTTGAAAAATTATGCTACGGTTTTCTCGGACAAGCCAACAGATCTACCTAAGGAAAAAGATGATCGTTACGGAATAAAGGGGACGCCAATTGGTCCGGCAGCACTTCAAGCGCAACTCCAGGCAGAAATGATTCCATATACCCCTGAAGATCTTGTTAGAATTGCAGAAAAAGAGTTTGCTTTTTGTGATGAAGAGCTGTTGAAGGCATCAGCGGAGATGGGTTTTGGAAAAGATTGGAAAAAAGCTCAGGAAAAAGTTAAAGGAAGTTTCGTTCCGCCGGGGAAACAACCAGAACTGATTGTACAGTTACAGAATGATGCTTTAGCTTTTATAGAAAAACACAACTTAATTAAGATTCCCCCTCTTGCAGAAGAAACCTGGGGCATGGTAATGATGTCGGCAGAAAGACAGCTCGTTAATCCATTCTTTACTGGGGGGAGGGAAATCAGTATTTCCTACCCAACAGGGGCGATGAAGGAGAGGGATAAACTCATGAGCATGCGAGGCAACAATCCGTATTTTTCACGGGGAACTGTCCAGCATGAGTTACTTCCTGGTCACCACCTCCAATACTACATGAACAGTCGTTATAAAAGTTACCGAAAACTTTTTACTACGCCGTTCGGCATAGAAGGATGGACTTTGTATTGGGAATTACTTTTGTATGATAAGGGTTTTGCTAAAAGCCCCGAAGAGCGAATTGGTATGCTGTTTTGGCGGATGCATCGCTGTGCAAGGATTATTTTCTCCATAAATTATCACTTGGGTAAATGGAGCCCCGAACAATGTGTTGATTTTTTGGTGGACCGGGTTGGGCATGAACCTGCAAATGCCGAGGGTGAGGTGAGGAGGTCTTTTGAAGGCGGTTATAGTCCGCTATATCAGGTTGCTTATATGATCGGTGGACTTCAATTAATGGCTTTGAAGCAAGAGCTTGTAGATCGTGGTAAAATGACTTATACTGAATTTCATGATCGTGTGATGAAAGAAAACCTGATTCCGATAGAAATGGTCAGGGCGATCCTAACCGATCAGTCCCTAAAAAGGGATTTCAAATCACAATGGAAATTCTACGAGCTATGAAAGAGGAACTTAAAGAATTTAAGCCTTCTTTACGCCTGGTTGATGCTACTATGCTTGTCGCCGGCAGTATGATCGGGTCAGGGATTTTTATTGTCAGCGCGGATATCACCCGAAATGTAGGCAGCTCTGGCTGGTTACTGGTCGTATGGCTGATTACTGGTTTTATGACCCTAACTGCTGCATTAAGTTATGGAGAGCTTAGTGCAATGTATCCGAAGGCCGGAGGGCAATACGTTTACCTGAAGGAAGCTTACAATCCTCTAGTCAGCTTTTTGTATGGCTGGAGTTTTTTTACGGTTATTCAAACTGCAACCATCGCGGCAGTCGGCGTTGCATTTGCTAAATTTACAGCTTATCTACTCCCTCAGTTCAGTGAAGATCAGGTTGTTCTTGATCTCGGTTTTTTACAGGTTTCTCCGGCTCAGTTGCTGGCAATTGTGGTGATCATTTCGTTAACTTATGTGAACAGCAGAGGCGTAAATGCGGGGAAGTCCATACAAACAGTTTTTACAATGGCCAAACTGTTAAGCCTTTTTGGCCTTATCGTATTTGGTTTATTCTTCTTTCAAAAAGATATCTGGCAAGTCAATTGGAACAACGCATGGGAATTGAAGCCACTTGCGGGAACTGGAAATACAACTTCCTATACTACCATGGCTGCTTTTGGGGCGATCGCTGCCGCCATGGTTGGTTCGATCTTTAGCAGCGATTCCTGGCACAATGTCACGTTTGTTGCTGGTGAGATCAGAAATCCAAAGCGAAACGTGGGTTTGAGCCTGGCACTTGGAACCATCATGGTAACGGTACTGTACATTTTAACTAATTTGATGTATACCGGGATATTGTCTCTGCATGATATTGCACATGCCGATAAGGACAGGGTTGCAGTTTCCGCTTCGCAGGTCATATTTGGATCATCGGGAACAGTAATTATTGCTCTGATGATCATGGTTTCTACGTTTGGATGTAATAATGGGCTAATCATGGCTGGTGCAAGAGTTTATTACTCGATGGCTAAAGACGGCCTATTCTTTAGAAAAGTAGGGTTATTGAACAGGAATTCGGTGCCTGCTTTTGGCCTTTGGGTTCAATGTCTTGTCGCTTCACTTTGGTGTCTCAGTGGTAAATATGGCGATCTGCTTGATATGATTTCCTTCGTTGTTGTCATGTTCTATGTGCTTACTATAGCTGGTATCTTTATTCTCCGACAAAAGCGCCCTGATGCAGAACGGCCATACAAAGCGTTTGGCTATCCTTTTCTCCCAGCGATCTATATTATAATGGGGCTTGCATTCTGTGTGCTTCTCATCATCTACAAACCTCGATTCACCTGGCCGGGCCTGATCATCACGTTAATTGGTATTCCGGTTTACCTGCTGATCAATAAATCTAAAAGAAACGAACATGAACCAATATCTGAAAATCATGAAATCAAGCCTGGCGTTGAAAATTAGCGGCATCTGTTTTTTGCTTGGGATGAGCGCATTAAATGCGAAGGCCCAGCAAACTGACCTTGTCCCTTATCATCCTTCCGGCGTTGAAATGGAAAGCGCCTATCGCGAAGCAGGTTTGCTGGACAGTACACTGAAAAGATTAGCTGTAAATAATGAGATACTTCCCTTTTGGAATGCTGAGGGGCAGTCGTTTTGGTACAAAAGACAATTGGAGGGGCGAGGCTGGGAGTTTATCAATGCCGATGTAAAAATGAAAGTGCATAAACCAGCTTTTGATCATTCCAGAATGGCAAAGACATTGACCAACTTTCTTGGGACGGTCCAGGACGCGGGAAGACTGAAAGTTGATGAAATGTATTTTATGAACTCGGGGACAAAAATGACCCTTAAGACTGAAGGAAAGTGGATGGAGATTAACCTTGAAGATTATACAATAAAAGATGTTAAGCACACAAATTTTGTTAATCATGATCCGAGGCGACCGTTGCAGAGAAAACGTTCCAGGTGGGAAGGAATTCGATCTGGCAATTTGTCGCCCGACGGAAAGAAATTGCTCAGCCTAAAAAACGGGAATGTCTTTGTGAAAGATTTAGTCAGTAAGATAGATACCCAGCTAACAATTGACGGAACGGAAAAAAGACCCTATGCGAACTTCAGCTGGTCGCCGGATAGCAAAAATGTGATCGGCTATTTGTTGAACCTAAAGAAAATAGACAGTGTACATTATATTTTGAGTGCCGTAGAGGGCACCAGTCGGGGCCAATTAAAATCGGGCCGCACCAGGCGGTG
>JAPSHM010000025.1 GCA_031179845.1 Pedobacter sp. | reverse complement strand
AGTTTAGCAGGTGCGTTGGAGAAAGTAACGCATAGCCGGAGAAGCTTATGCAAATTATGTACTTCAGAACGATAAGCCATAAAAACCCTAATCAGCCCAATACAAACCTGCTCAACTACTTGATGAAGCATAAAGACACATACACCATATTGCTCTTTATATAGACATTCTCCTGCACCAATTAAAAACCCTTCGGCTAGTGGCATACGATAGTTGAAATGCTTTATAGCTTTTATAGCCGCATGAGTGGGTATGAACTGCGCAGAAAGATGTACGTTTGGCAACCCTTCTCGGTCGTATATTAACTGGCCTTCCTTGCAGACGGTAATAAAGAAACGACTATTTGCTTTAATAGCTTCCTCAACATTTTCTTTCCCGTGGCATAAGATTGTAGCTTTACCTAGGTGGTAATGTGCGTTTGTGTAGTCCTGTACTTCATAATCAATTCTTTTGGTGCTTTCGGTCACCAAAAGCAAACAGTAATTACATCGCTGTTTAACATATTCGTTATTAAAACAGCTTTCGACTTGTTCTAGTAGAGTTTCTTTCGAAAAACAGAAGATTTGTAAGGGTTTGAATTTGAGGACAAGTGATTCTACAAACAGTTTAAAATAAGTAGAGTGATTGTTTGCCTGGTTGAAGGTGTGCATTTCCATATTCTCATTTAATTAGTTTAATATTTAAATGAGTCGAAAAGAGAGTTGTCGCATAAATAAGGCGTGGAACCCACTAACCGTAACTGAGGTCGTAGGAGACCTGAACACAAATAAGCGGGCCCACGCCTATAGCGTGAGCACCTATCACTTATTCCTCGTGTTCAAATGAAATTCCTACGTTTCAGTTACGAGACTCTAAGTGCGAAATGCTTCTGTTTTTTTAAAGAAGTAGTCGCAAAATTAGCTTTTTATAGTATATAAATCAATTCATAAAGCAAGATAAGATTTATATATGGTATATCCAAGTATACCATATTTGTTTTTTACAAAGCTGATCTTTCATTGATGAATACAGATGATCAAGAACTATTAAGGAGTAATCTTGGCGACCGGATTAAAACATTGCGCAAAAAAAAAGATTTGAGCATTCGACAATTTGCCTTGCTCGCTGAAATCGAACATCCTCAACTTATCAATATCGAAAAGGGAAGGGTTGATTTAAAGCTAAGTACACTTAATAAAATTGCTAAAGGTTTTGAGATTGATCTACAGAGTCTTTTCGACTTTTCTGAATTGGCAAAAAAGGACGACAAATAAAAAGCGAGAATGATCTCCGACCATTACCACTCTATTTAAATTCCAGGTAATTTCTTTACGGGGGATAAAGTTAAATAAAAATACCTAGTAGATAATTATGAAAATTCCCTACTAGGTATAAAACTGATTGAACTTAATCGCATGCGAAAAATGCAAGCTAAATGGATAATTTCTCTGTTGTAAGATGCGGATCAGTTAAAATACATTCAAGAAGCATAATACGATCATTCCTAAGTCGATAATAAAAATGTACTTATAATGCCTTTGTATGATTCTATAGAAAATATCGCTAATAAGAGTTTGAACGAACGATAGCATTTAACTGGACAAGCACAAGGTTTTGCAAGTTTTTTAGGAATAAAGGACGATAGGTGTCACCGTACCAATTGAATATGTTAATTTTTTTTACATATTCAACTATTGGATTAAAATTGTCTATTTTTAATTAATAACTAATTGATAATTAATTTTCTTCCAAATGTCAAATGCAATAGATTCACGCCTTAAGAATATTGTAATCTCAGATATAGGTAATGGTAATGAACTTTATCTCGTTGACTTCGAGGAGCTTTCAGCAGATCTAATCGACTCGATAGATGCGCAGCTCGTAAAAATCTGTGAAGGGAATTCTGGAAGGACGATACAATTGGTCAAAGACCGAATCAAAACCTATCTCACCTCGAAAAAGGGAAGCGACTTGGAAATTGGTTCTATTGCGGAATTCATGCTCCATCATCACCTTAACCTGCTCGGGTTTGTCCCAAAGTTTATGTATCTCAATCTTGAGGAGAACTCGATCAAAAAAGGTTTTGACGGCTACTATCTTCTCGGTAGCGACCAATGGATACTTGAAAGCAAATCGGGAAGGATTTCAACTAAAAACATTTCGCACCTAAATAAGATTACCGAATCTTATAACGACCTGAAGTGGAAACTCAATGGTGGCCCGGTAAATAACCCATGGCAAAATGCGGTGAGCCATGCCGGACAATATTATGTGGGTGTAATACCAGATCTTGTAAAACAACTGCAGGATTTAGCGACTAGATATCAAAATAAGTCCTTTGAGAAAATTAAGGATTATAATATTATTCCGGGCTCTACCATTTTTTTGGATGGTAATTGGATAAAACCTGACCATGGGGGAATAGAAAGCGAAATCAAGAATTTGATTACCAAGCTGGAATTCAAAAAAATCAAGATCATCTGTCTGACAAAAAAGTCAATTGATCTTTTCTGGGACTACCTAAATTCCTAAAACATGCAAACAACCGAAAAGCGAAAGCTAAAACAACTCAACAAAATTGCATACTTTAGGGATTCCCTAAAAGTACTAAGCACAGCCAATGATCAAAATACTGAACACAATACTGAGCAGTTAAGCTATTTACTGCATTGCTCGTTGGTATTTCTTGATCATTACCAAGCTGATAGAAGGTTTACAAGCTATGCCGAATTTTCATATTACCTTATCCTTAAGTACGCTGTAATTTATAATGATTACCAGCCACTTTATGATTTTTCGCTGAATTTTGGATTTTATCCAATCGTAAAATCGATCAGAGAAAATAAATTAATTGACAGGTTTACGATTCAGGGTGTTTGCGAAGAGGAGGAACTGGAGCGTTTTAAAACCCATCAATATTACGAAACGCTCCACCAGTTTGTAGAAAAGAAAAAGCTGTTGGACAACCCTTCGCTTGAGGTTAGTTTCATTGCACCAACATCTTTTGGGAAAAGCTCGGTAATTGTCGACTGTATAAAAGCATATGGGCGGGACCGTTTAAGAATACTTATAATAGTTCCAACCAAATCCCTACTTATGCAAACCTATCGGATGATCAGGGAAGCGGATTTGCAAAAAAAAATAATCATCCACGATGAAATGTTCCAGAGCGAGAGCTCCTTTATCGCTGTGTTCACACAAGAACGGGCGCTAAGGTTGCTTTATAAAGCAGAAGTGTCTTTTGATCTTATATTTCTGGATGAAGCTCACAATATCTTGGACGGCAATTTTCGGAGCATCTTAATTACTAGGACCCTTCGGATAAATAAACTCCGAAATCCAGCACAGAAAATCATTTACCTTTCTCCATTGATCAACGACATACAAAATATAACATTGGAGGCTGGTCAAGAAATTAAACAGCACAAGGTTGGCTTTAATATCAAAGAGCCTGAGATTTATGAGTTCCGATTGGACAATACCGTACATCAATACAATCGTTTTGTTGACGAATTCTATCCTCTTGCCACTGCACAAGGAAAATTCCAATACGTTCTCAGTACATCTGGGGAGAGGAATTTTTTGTATGCCTATTCTCCAAGGAAGATCGAGCATTTGGCCAAAGAACTTGCTGCTACCATACCAGCATTAGTTGCAAGCCAAAAATTGGCCGAACTCATTAAAATATTAAAGCAAGAAGTTCATGAAAGGTTCTATATTGTTGATTACGTTAGTAAGGGTGTGATCTATTTGCATGGCAAGCTCCCGGATCTGATAAAAGAATATCTAGAAAGCAAATTTCGTGAACTACCTGAGATCAGGTATTTGGTTGCCAATTCCGTAATACTTGAAGGCATGAACCTTCCAATTGACACCTTGTATATCTTCAATACACATGGATTGAGCGGAAAGGAACTTACAAATCTCATTGGTCGAGTAAATCGGCTCAACACAATATTCACATCCCGTGAAAACAACTTATATAAACTCCTTCCAAAAGTCCATTTTATCAATAGCGAATACTACAACAGGGCCCGAAGCACTATGGCTAATAAAATCGTTCTTTTAAGGAGCAACACCTTCAAAGATTTGGTTAAAAATCCAACATTGGAGGCTTTTGACATCAATAGTGTGAGCGATAAGCCTAACGCAACATCAACATTGGAGAAAGTTACTGCAATACGGTCAAATGAGCTTTTTCTGTCCTCAACTCCTCAGACGGAGGTTGATAGAATTAAAATCTATGTCATACAGTCGGGAATTATCGAGTTCTATAAAAATGTAGACCAATTATCTGAATTTTTAGCAGACAGGATTATTTACATCAAAAATAAAACTAATGAATGGAAAGCATTAAGTATGTTAGATAAAATCTACCAGATGTTTATTGCTAAAATAGGTGACGAAAAATTCATAAAGGATCTTGAGTTCAAAAGGATTTCATATCCAGAGACACGCAGCCACTATGAGAACTATATTACGATCAGCCAGAGGAAATCATTAAGGGAAAACATAAGTGAACTTGTCAAGTATTTCCAATCGAGAGTGGAAAAGAATAATGTGATGTTCTATTTCGGCGAAAGTTATGGGGAAAAGGTCTATGTTTCTGACGAGTATAAGGGCGAAAAAGAAGTGTATGTCAACCTTTCCGAAAAGTCCTTTTCCGAACTGGTCAATCTTGCGATTGTAAAACTTAAATTGGAAGATGATTTTGTAGCGTACAAACTGAACAAGTTTATCGTGATGATGTATGACTTCGACCTTATACCCGCTGACGACTATCACCAGTATGTATATGGGACCACTGATAAGAAAAAGATTTCACTTTCAAAAATAGGACTTAATGTAAGCCTTATTTCTCGTTTGGAAAGAGATGGACAGTTAGGTAATTTAGTAGTCGACCAGTTTAATAATCTGCGAAGCACGCCTGCCTTTGATCATTTCAAGAGCCAGATAAACGATTTCTACAGGTTTGAAATCGACAGGTTTATAAATTAATTGCAAGACATAGAAATGCCTACATTGTTGGTGCACTTTTCTTTTCTTCCCACGCCGATCCTGATCCAATTGCCTTAAAGAAAAGAAATTGGCTTCAATAAAAGAAGATTTTGAAGCTGCAATTAATTGTAAATAAACTGGCGTATTAAATGCTGATTTGTCTTTTGTCCAAATAAATACTTTATGATTATTCAATCTTGGGAATAACCTATGCAATATTAGTTTTTGCCAAATCATTAGCTTTAAATTCCTAAATAATCACTACTAGAGACAATTCAACTTCCCCGGGAGTGATTAAATTTTGCTTCGAAAAAAACATTTTCGTGGACCCGCTAAGTTAGTGTTTAATCTTTAATATTTTTGACTCCAGGTAATTTAGAAATTGTCGATGTTAACACTTTTCTAGTTTGTACTGATGTGTCAAAAATTGCCACCAATACGGAATCGGCAGCTTGTGTTATAGAATAATCGATTCCCAAAGCCTTTATTATTTTGATAACCTCCTTGGTAATAGAATCTGCCAACGAAGGATCATCAAGCGTTAAATATATAATAAACTTGTCTCCTATAGGAAATCCAAATTCACTTACCGTTTTTCTACTCAATCCCGTATTTCCCCACATTTTGTGCACATCTTTACCATCATCATGTCCTGCCCATAATGCTGATAATAGCTCTTTGGGCTTATTTTTTACCAATACCCCCAATGCTGATTCAATGTTGTCAAGTCTTTTTATTAGATACTCCTCTTTACTTTCAGGTGCGATATTTTTTATGATTTGATTCGTTTCAATTGCGTCATAGATTGGGTTTTCAGGCTCATAATTGTCACCTAGTAGTAGATTAATAGCCGCTTCAAGTTGTTTTTTACACGCCTCAACGCCCACATAGGTGTCAGAATAAAATATGGTTCTCTGATCTTTAACATCAAATGGTAACTCTGTTCCGAATTCAGCTAACATCACCAATGGCAACTTTACTGCATGTCTTACCGCTAGTTCATACATAACATTAGGATTCAAACCTGTTAAGTTAGCTATCACCAGTCTATCATTGACAATATGTCGTAATATCTGCTTTGGTATTGAACCTGGGCTTGCTATTTGGTGTGCAGGGATTGCTTGAAGGCCCAACTTTTTCAGTACAGGTTCGATAACAGCCTCTAATAATCCAGTGGTTTTTTTATATATATCAGAGTCTGGTGAGCCAATCGGGGTTATAATAAAACAATTCTCCAATTGTCCATCTTTCTCAACGTCTGCGAGTTTTTCTTCCTTTTTTAATTGTTTTGACATAAACGTTAAATTGTCTCACGAATATACAATTTCAATGTTAAATACTCAAAAATGCACCAAATTCCGAAAATTACATTAATCAATATTTTGGCTGTTGGCATTAATTTGTAGGTGGCTTTTTTGTTATATAAGCTACGGCAATTGTAGTTAGTGCGGTGATAATAGCTATGATTATCGGGGTTGTTGTTTCTATTATTTTTGCTGCATCCATAAATTAAATATTAAATTTTTCACTAAAAATCTGCGCGTGCTTTGATGATTTTTTCACCAAACACACAAGTGAAATGGTGCCTTAACAAATAAAATTAAGATTTGCACTTGTCAAGATTTTGACTCATCATTTCAACATCGTTGTTCATTACTAGATGGATGATAGTCGATGTTTAATAAAGTAAAGGTAGTGGCCAGTACCAAGCCTGTCAATCGTAAATAATTACTATTTTTTATTAGTGATGTTTTTCGTATGCAACGGAATAAGATTAAGTTGTTAAAGGCACATTATCAATATTATCAGGCCATTTATCTGAAACACAAATCAGATAATGGCAGCGCAAAAAGGCAATAAATATGCGGAAAAGTGAAATAAACAAGTCGTTTTAGATCGGATCTTTAATGATGTAGAGGATAACAAATTGGTTTATCTAGCTGTAGCATTAACGAATTTAGGGCTGTACAGTGAGATTTGAAGTATTTGGAGCAATAAGTTCGGGGATGATAAAGAAGTTTATCAACTGATAAAAAGAATCGATTTCAAAATTGAAGCCAACCTCGTTACCCGATTACTGGACAATAATGCAGCAGGTGCAATTTTCATTCTGAAAAATAGGCACAGAAGGTCCGATAAGCAAGAAATCGATCATACATCAGCTGGGCAACCATTTTCAATTAGTATGACAAAGACTTACAAATCTGATGAAGGGGATTCCATATAGTGAATCTTACATTAAAACAAACGCAGGTAATTTGACCTGTTACAGGATACTGTCACTACAGAGATAGTTTATGGTGGTGCAGCAGGTGGAGGTAAGAGTATTATTATCTGCCTTTGACTCATAAATAATTGCATAGCTTATCCTGAGACTAGTTGGTTACTAGGTAGATCGGAACTCGAAGGATTAAAAATAAGTACCCTCAATTCATTCTTTGATGTATGTAAAATATTGAAATTGGTTAATGGTGAACTTTAAATTATAACCAACAATCCAATATCATCAGATTCAAAAATGGTAGGCAAAAGACTGGCATATGCTCAATGATCGGCTTACAGGAACTATCAATGGTATTAGAGGTATCAATAAAGGAATGTTAACTGCTCATGGCTAAATAAATGAATTGGGAAGGGAATTGAACGTTGAAGCTTACAGGAAATATATAAAAGCCAAAAGTAATGGCGATAGTTACAAGGTAAGTTGCTATGCTTCAATAGATAAAGCTGTTTTTTTGCTGAAACATTTTGATGTACACAAAGAGAGACCCTGAATTACCATCGTATATAGTTGACTTTATTGATAAATATTTTGCTTTAACAAGGTAACCGAAGTATTTATAAAGATATGGAACAAGATAAAAACACCAGATACTGCAATAGATGCCTTCATTTCAATAGCGATAACAACACATGCGCAGCATTTCCAAATGGTATACCAGGTAAGTTATTGTCAGGTGCCATTAAACATAAATCAAAACTTCCTGTACAAGTTGGCACCGATGTTTTTGTTGATGGCTTTCAATACTGGACAGATCAGGGGCTAGTTATGCATCTTATGATAGGGGTGGATGACGCTGAGGTTGAGGATTAAAACAAATAAAGCCCCAATTAAGGGGCTTTTATGAGACTGACCAAAAGCTTCTTCTACCATTTGTATGGCTGACCAAAGTTGCCTTCTGTCTCTAATTCCATAACAAATGTAACTGATTTTGGTTTAAAACAAAATATTATTTAATTAAATATTATTATTATTCTAATTAAAAGTATCAATTTCTACAATCTTACCACCTTCATTCTTTGATAATATTGATGATTCACCATCAATTTCAATGGTAAATTGGCCGACACCAATTTTAAACTCTTCACTTTGCATAGCTGTAATTACCGTAACTTCGTATTTGTTTCTCGAAACATAATGAAATTCTGTTACAACATTTACTTTGCCTGTTGTTCCATTCTCTTTCAATACAACACGTTGGTAACGAATTGATTCTTCAAAATTGATAAAAGAAAATCCTTTATGCTTTAATGAAAAATATAATAGATGATTGATCGATCTTGCAACCAACGATGCAATTACACCTTCTTGAATGCCTTCACGTTTGCCGTTTTGGTCACCAACGATGGCTCTTTTGTAATAATGTTGATCGCACCATATTTCAATTTCAATATGTACAGTACTATCTATGACCTTTCTGGCACGTTCAGTACTTTTATTTGCGACATAAGTTGCTTCATCCACAATTATCTCTCCAATTAACTCTCGTTTAATTCTTGGTCTTTCGCCCATCATTTAGCTCTATTATATACTTTGCTTAAATTACGTTAATATACCCTTCTTTTAATTTTCCGTTGGTAAACCATTCTTTTAAGCAGTAATAGTATCTAGACCCGATAGGATTCTCATTAACAATATGTTTTACAATTGTTCCATTCTTAACAAGCCCTGACAATTGAGCAGAAAAGCTATTGTAGTTAGGCACTGTCCTTCGTATCTTCAAGAGGTCAAATATTGCTCTTCCTGTTAGAGGTTTGTTGTTTGTGCTTAATAAGTCTATTACGTCATCTTTAAAAGTGTTAGTACTTTCTTTTGGAGTGTCATCAACTACTGTAAATGACGGTGACTTATTAACATACTCTACATTCATTAACATAGCCAACGCTTGTTCTAGCTTAGAAGCCTGTTGTTTGTGGTATGTTATCGCCTGTTGGATAGCACTGATGCTAATAGTGTCTTTCATACTTCTAAATTTTATTCAAAGTAAATAATTATTTTTTGAAGTAACAAATATTTTAGACTTATAATTTAGACTTATAGACTTGTAGTCGTCTTTGTGTGTTGATTTGTTAATAGTATTAGGTTTCTAATCTCTTTATTATATACATAAACAGCTATTTATTTGTAAACGAACACAGATAAATGAGCAAAAATCTCTTGCGAATTTGAATTCTTACATATAGATACTGAAAGCAGAACCATTAGTGGTTATGCATCTGTATTCAATGTGATTGACGCTGATGCGATATGATCTCTAAGGGTGCATTTGCCAAAACATTATTGGAGAACAAAGCCCGAATTGTACACCTGTATCAACACCATCCAGTACAGCTATCAGGTAGGCCAACAGTTTTAATTGAGGATGAAAAAGGCTTATACTTTGAAACCACAATTGCAGATACTGCATTAGGTAATGAAAGACTTGAGCTATACCGTAACGGCAATATTGAAGAGCATTCAATTACAGCTTGTGATGACCATTCCTTTTAAAAGGAACATCTTAAGTGTCTTTATGTCAAAGAAGACTTAAAGGTATTAATTTTCACAGGCATTATTTAACACCAAGTGTATTACCGCAATAAATAGTTTTGAAGGTTGTCGCTAGTAGGGATGTTTTAATATCTCTACTAGTGATAAGTTTAAGCCAACTCAAAATCATTTTCGTGGACTAAAATATAGGCTAGCTTTCTAACCGCTTTCCAAGCTCGTCCATTTGATCCATTTTCCTTTTTAAATCGGCCAACCGCTTTAAATCAGCCATAAAACGCGAAGAAATTTGTACCATAACCGACCCAGATAGTTTTAAACCCCTTTAATTAGCTTTAAAGGGGTTTTTTTATGCCTAATAGTTCGACCATTTAAGGGGTATTGGTCCGAGTTTTGTCCGAGTTTTTGGAGGTTTTTTTGATGGAAAACAGCTTATTCATGCTTCTTAGCTTGTTTTTGAATAAGTTTCAAATTATCACTGGCAGACTTTGCTGCAGCATCTAGCTTCATTTGTTCTGATTTTTATGGTTTTTAGCCTGTTTCAATAGGGTTTAAAACCACTTTAAGCGCTTCTTTTGCTAATTCGCAAATTCAACAAATCTTTTACCAGATCTATTATTTTCAATCGTTATTTCAAATTCCTTTGTTTGTGATTCTGGTTCTAAATAATCTACAATGGTGATCATCTCATTTTCAGCCTCGCCAATTATTGCAAAACTTAAATTACGCTTTATAACTTTGGTGTTTTTAAATTGAGTTAGAATTCTGTTAACGTATATTTCTAAAAAATAAGTTTCTTCAATTTTTGACTTACTTAAATAGTCTGTCTTTAGTTTGATTGCTGCCTGATCTAAAGTGGATTAGTTTAGTAAGTGGTGGGTTGTAAGTTACTTCATTTTTTATAAAAAATATTGTTAATAATTTTAGCAACCATATTTGATTTTATATAGATTATAATTTTTCATATCATATATGTAGCTGGTGCATTCGCACCTTTAACATTACCTTTTAATATTTATCATGTTTACTTGACTTTTTTGATTCCCAATTCAGATTGGATTGGTCAGCAAGAATAGAGCGAAGGAATGAAATATTTCCACCTGTACAGCTAAAAGTGGGCAACTTTTTAAAAACAAAATAATGAAGAATGAGAAATAGGCGCCTTAATCGTATTAAAATTGTCCTGTTTTAGTTCTAACTTTAAATTGATCAGGGATTAAGTCCTTGATCATGTTATAAAGTGGATCTTTTGAAACACCTTCGAAAAAAGTGTCATCATTTCCATGGACTCTGCCTACACCATCGGGATATTTCACGCCATCGAAAATTAATTCAACTTTGATTTCGTACCGATCCCATTCGTCAGCTATCTCTCTTGATATTATAAAGACAATGCCATTATCTGGAGATTTGTGATAATAAAAGTCTAAATAATCGTATCCTTCGCTGTCTTCATCTTCTTCATATTCGTCATTATCTGGAAATTCTCTAAGATGGAAATCATTAATTGTACTTACGATTATCTCAGTGCGAACTTTATAACCTCGATCAATATTCCAAATAGCCAGCTCTATTTCCGTTTTTTTCTTAAAAATGTCCATTAGTAAAAAAGTTCTTAATCGGATCGCATATTACAAATATAAATATTACTTCCGAGTTGAGAGCGTTAATTAGGAGTGTAGCCGAAAAGTTGTACCCCTTCTTTTTTTCCAATCATTTAACCACGCTTTTGTTAAAAAGAAACAAGTTGAAAACCACGTAATACATATTTATTAATAAGACTTTACAAATCGTCATTCCATTGGGTAATACAGTTAAGGGGGGTAGCTCATATTAACGTTTATTTATTCAAATATACATTTTTCAACAAATGATAAAATGCTAAAAATTTTAGCTATATTTTTTGAGTGATACCAGTTAGTTTTGACCACATTTTATAGGATACTTACATTTTTGGGTAAAGAATAAAAAAAACTATGTCCATTTATTACTGTTAATGGCGCAGCCGACTCTTTCATCAGATGGGAGCGGGAGAGTTACTAGTTGATTTATCTAAATTTTCACCTTACTACTTCAATCGATTCAGAGTTATTAACCCTGACAAATATTTTGATTCCTTCTCTGAAAAGATTAGAGAACAGTTAAGCCAGTTTGTTTATGAAACGGACTTTTACGACTATACAGCTAAAAATCAGTTATCGTAATGTTGGAATGCTTTACAGCCGTTTAAAACAGCAGAGCCGAAAGGTAATACTTTTCCAAATCCAACACCTGTAAAAAAGGCATAAATTCATTTGGAATGTTTACAAAATCATTTTTTATTGTTTTCGTAACTTTTTTTACAGCTGCATGAATCGTTATAGTTCAGTTTTTTAAATTAATATCCCGTACCTGTAGCCCTCTTATTTCGCTTGGCCTGATGCAAGTGAAATAGATAAACCTTGCAAATATATGGATCTGTGGCATCTAAACGTTGCATAATGTTTTTTAAGTGTTGGTCATTGTAGGGTAGGTGTGATTCTGCTGTTTCTTTGATGAATGATTTAACCTTTTTATTGATGGTGGTACTAGCCACATATAAATCAAAAAATTGAACCATCTGTTAAAAAGTATAGCTTGGTTGAACTGGTGATATTCAATTAGCTGAACACAAATCACCTAGATGAATTGTACCAAGTAGGCATGCTATAATTATTGAAACGGCTAGAAAACCTATAGGAATTGGATAAAACATACGAACGGGCGGGACTGCTCTTTCTAAAGATTGGATACTGGCCACTTATTCTTTAAATAGAAGAAGTGGCTTATCCTTTTTAACAATATAGGTTGCTAGCTTCGTGTAAGCTTTGATAGATTCAAGGATATCTTCGTTAATGATATCAGCTTCGGTAGTCGGCATAAAAGCTTATTCAACATAGCATTCAAATATAATTCCCATCAGTTGATTTAAACGCTCATAGTATTAGCCATATTTAAGGCTAAGTGTGCAATGAATAAGGGATTAGAAGCTAACTCCTTAGATCTTTAAGTCCTTTTTCCTTAATTATTCTAGTTTCTAACACTAGTTTTACAACATCATCAGGTAACAAAGACTTTAACCTTTCATTTTGCCATTGCCTTTCCTCTTCAATGGACTTACAAGCTAATTTAATGGCTTTCAGCTCATAGATAGCTCCACCCATAGAATGATCCGCCATGTGTGCGGTTGCGACTGTGTGCCCTATTGCACGAGCTATCGAAATATAAACCGGATCCGCAATTTCCAGGGCCGCAGCATGAGCAGCTAACGAGGCTTTCATGGCTTGACCTACACTAGCGTTTCCAGCTTCCCAATTTTTAGCGGTATTTAACGCATTTAGCAATCTCACGTCGATCTGATAGTCCACGAGAGGTAATACATGCTCCGAACAATCAATAGCCCAGCGCATAAGTAGTCTGTGATTTTCTTTTGTTAAAAGCCCTCCGCGATGCTCCGCAACAAATCGTATATCTCTCATATTTAATTATATTTCGGCGTAATTTTAGTTTGTAACTTTGCTCAAGAGATTATAAATTATTAAGAATGGCAGATTATACAAAGCAAGAATTAGAAGAGGCATTGAAATCACATGTTTCAACTATCAACAAATGTAAAAAAGCTTTGCCCAAGTTAAAAGAAAAATCAGCACAACAAACATATTAAGAATGGCAGATTATACAAAGCAAGAATTAGAAGAGGCATTGAAATCACATGTTTCAACTATCAACAAATGTAAAAAAGCTTTGCCCAAGTTAAAAGAAAAATCAGCACAACAAACATTGCTATCCAGAAGGATTAAAGCACTTGAAATTTCTACTGAGTTAATTGAAAAGGAATTGTTGAATTTGCTAAGTCAATAATTACTTATGATAAGATAGTATTTTATTGTCATCGATAGTGCTATTTGCTAGAACTTCCGAGGGTGTAAAATAAACTGTGTGAAAAGAGCTAACTATCAACTTAGACTCACAGTTTATATAATGAGAAAAGAAGAGCAGCTAAAGCCATCTAGATTCTGTGGAGCACCTTTCTCTAATTGCCTGTATTGAGAATCTAAATGAATTTCCTGCTGCGATCAATACCGTATTTCCACAAACGGAAGTTTAGACCTGTGTAGTACATCAAATCCGCAACAGCTTGAAATATGTAGCCTCCAAAGACCAGAAAGCATTTATGGCTGATGTATGTTTTATGGTTAGTGCTTTTCATTCACGATCATAATTCTTTTGTTCAGCGTTTCATTGATCCAGGCAAAAACAAATCCTGCAAACAGCGTACCTCCTGCTTTTGCAATTTCTACTAATGTCGGGTTCGTCTGTAAGCCGAACCAAACGATCATTCCTAAAAAATAAGCAGGAAGCACGTTTAGCGTTTTCAGTTTTGTAAGGTAAAATACAGCGGTTAATATTATTGCTACCGAACAATGGAACCATATTGCACCGAATTTTTCAACAAAAAAACCTCCCAAACAAATAATTAAAATGGCTAACAATATCCCTAAAAGTTGTTGAATATAAATTAATAAGGATGATTTTATGTTCTGACTTAAGAGAAAATAGCTTGTCCAGCCAAGAAATAATACCCAAGTTGGTAAATTTGTAGAAAAGGTAAACAAAGTTGCCGATGAAGCTAATAGGCCCAGTGCCAGTGCTAATAAAGATGATTTCATTGCGCAGTATTTTTCCAATTTTATTTCTTGTATTCAAAGACTTATTCGGCCTATTACCCCAATGCCGACCCGGTTTTTTTTCCCGGCTGTTAAATGCAATTTAGAATGCATGTCGTCGCATTCCACCGTCCACAACCGCGACTGTGCCTGTGATGTACCGTGCGCGGGATGATACCAGGAAAGTAGCCATATTAGCTATGTCTTGAGGTTCGCCGAAATCTCCTAACGGAATTTCAATCTCTGCAAACTTTTTTCGCTCGTCTCCGGGAAAGAAACGCCTGATATTGTTTGTGTCGATCAATCCCGGTTGAAGGCAGTTAACACGAACGTTATATTGACCCAGTTGCCCGGCAAGTTGTTTTGACCAGGCAACTATAGCAGCTTTCATAACTGCCGAAGCGTTGACAGAACGCAGTTCGTATGTGCTGGCTATGTTTAAAATTACACCCTCCTTGCGTTCAATAAAATGAGGTAAAAATTTTTGTGTCAACTGGCGATGTCGTTCAAAATCCAGGGTGATGGATTCGCTCCATAATTCATCAGAGCCAACCACATCTAAAGGCTGACTACGGCCTGTGTTATTGATAAGAATATCTATTTTTCCAAGATTAGAAAATGCGGCAGCAGCGATGTTTTGTGAGCTGTCCGAGTCTGTAAAATCCTGAACGAAAATAGTTGGTTCAAGACCTCCTGACGTCAAAATCTCATCTTTTAAGCTGTTTAGTAAATCTATGTTTCTTGCGGTAGCAAAAACCCGAACTCCTTCTCCAGCCAGTTCTTTCGCTATAGCACGGCCAAACCCCTGGCTTGCTCCGGTTATTACTGCGGTTTTTTCATTTAAATGTAAATTCATATTATTCTTCAATTTGGTTGTTAATACTTTTGTAAAACTAGTGCAAATACTTATTTTTACCATCTGTACAGTTAATTGTATGGTACATACAAATATGTATGGTATGGCAGTTCGAAAACAAAATTCTACCTACAGCAAAAACGAAAAATGGATCAGTGAATGTGATCTTACTTATGCTGTTCAAAAAATCAGCGGACGCTGGAAGTTGCAGATACTTAGCTTACTAGAAGACCATACCCTCAGGTTTAGCGAATTAAAAAAGGAATTTCCGTCTATAACTGAACGAATGTTGATTTTGCAGCTAAAAGCATTGGAGCAAGATGGGCTAATCAAGAGAATGATATATGCTGAAGTTCCGCTGAGAGTTGAATACGAGCTCACTGAAATGTCAACGGAGTTAAGACCTATTCTTAAACAATTGAGTAACTGGGGTAGCAAAAGCCGCGGTTGAGCTAATAATTTTGAAACAGACCCGATTACTGATATCTACCGACATCAGGGCTTTCTTCTTTATACCAACTTCCGAAATGCTGAATGAATTTGAATAGTAGTTTCTTTTGGGAAATTCAAGTTCTGCTAATTATAGTAGCAAAGTTCTAATTAGACTTGCATCTTCAATTAAAAAATTCTGGAAACCATTTTACTTTGAAAACGGTTAGACAGATATACCTATTAGAATATATTATGAATCCAGAAGAAAAAATCAGTCGCCGAAAAGTGATCGGTGGGCTTGGTGTAGGAATAGCTGCAATGGCAGCCACGCCAATATTTAGTGCAAGTGGCACAACAACCGGAGGTTTCAGCCTTGCCATTGAATTGGAGGACCCGACCACTAAATATCCCAAACCTCCTTTTAAAGCGCAGCCACAGCCATTTCCCGGGTTAGTGAGTCAAATGGATCCAAGACCTGATCATGGTGAATCCTCGTATAAGGGATCAGGCAGACTTGCCGGGCGCAAAGCGCTGATCACGGGTGGAGATTCGGGCATGGGTAGGGCAGCGGCCATCGCTTACGCCAGGGAAGGCGCGGATGTAGCGATCAATTACCTGCCTGCTGAAGAATCCGATGCTAAAGAGGTCGTCGAATTGATTAAAAAGGCGGGTCGCAAAGCCATATCGATTCCTGGTGATCTGCGTGACGAAGCTTTTTGTAAGAAATTAGTGGAAGAGGCGGTTAAGGAACTTGGTGGGCTGGACATTTTGGTGAACAATGCGGCACGTCAACAAACCAAACCCACAATACTCGACATTACTTCGGAAGAATTCGATGCGACAATGAAAACGAACATCTATGCACCCTTTTGGATCACAAAAGCAGCATTGCCACATATGAAGGCAGGTTCGGTAATTATCGCTACCACTTCTGTGCAGGCAACAGATCCTTCTGCTGAGCTTTTCGATTACGCGCAGACTAAAGCCGCAAATACCAGTTATGTAAGATCATTGGCTAAACAGTTAGGACCTAAAGGTATACGCGTGAATGGAGTGGCACCAGGACCGATCTGGACACCCTTGCAGGTGAGTGGCGGCACTACCATGGAAAAATTGAAACAGTTTGGAGGTGATACGCCTCTGGGAAGACCCGGTCAGCCCGTCGAGTTGGCCTCTATTTATGTGCAGTTGGCCGCTAGTGACGCCAGCTATGCTACCGGCCAAATCTATGGAGCGGCAGGCGGTGGTGGCCAGCCTTAGATTTGCCTAAGCGCAATTTTTGGAATAGATAATCATTTCATTTTCGGAAATGGATATATAAGAAAGCCGGGACTAGCCCGGCTTTCTTATGAATCATAAAGGTGAAACAAGGTTCGATTAAAGCTTAAACTTTACACCTCCGTTTACCACAAAGCCATCAACAGGTGCATAGATATCTCTAAATACAGGACTAGTAATGCTGCCAGTATAAATGCTGTCAAATTTAGTCTGGCGGGTATCGCTAAAATTTTCAAAGTTTATAAAAATAGAGAAACGCTCCCACAGCTTTTCTGCCATGAGTCCGGTAGTCCAGTAACTTTTACCTGTAGTCCCATCATTAAGTTTTTGTTTGCTGAAGTAATACGCTTCCAGGCCAATTTTCCACTGATCTTCCACCTCGTACATCAGCACATTGTTCAAACGGTGCCTGGACACAAGCGGGTAAACAATGCTGCTGCCTCCCGTGTGTTGAACTACATCAGCAAGGGTATAGCCAATAAAAAGTTTGAAATCGCCATAGGTGACCTTGGCGTTTGTTTCCATCCCTTTGGTATCGAGATTACCACTTGGCTGTACATAAGCGAGGCTACTGCCAGTTGAAGCTGTTAACAAGATCGGATTGTTGATACGGGTGTAGAAAAACATGTGATTGATGCTAAACCCTACATTTCCATCAAACAGTGAAGTGCGGTAATTGACATCGTAATTGGCTCCGTAGGAACGTTCGGCTTTTGTATTAGCCACATCAATCGGCAAAACATTTCTGAACTGGATGCGCTCGGCATCTTCTGTGAATACAGTAGGCGCCTTATAACCAAGTCCGCCACCCAAGCGGGTAGAGAAGTGTTCGTTGATTTTCCATAATCCTGAAACCCTTGGTAAAAAGAAGAATCCATATTCATTGTGATAATCTCCACGGATGCCGGATTCAACACTGAATTTTTCAGAAAAGTTCCAGGTGTTTTGGGCAAATGCACCAAGGGTATTGTAGTTGTAGTTCCTTAAAGCCGTTGCGCTATTTTGATCTTCCTTGAAATTGTCGGTTAAGAAATTAATACCCAATACCCAGTCGGCTTTTTCTCCATTACGGCTATAATTAGCTTCGCTGTAGGTAGATACCTGTACGCCAGAGAAAAGGTAGTTTGGCAGAGCGATACTGCGGTCATAATAGCTTACCGAATTGCGTAGGGTCAGCTTCTGGTTTTCCCCGATCTTATGATCAAGCTCAACCTGCGAACTGTAACGACCGGTTTTGTTCTCTTCAAAATAAGAATGAGCTGTGCTGCCGTTTCCTTTCACATATTCCAGGTCGCCGCCGATCCGTTTCTCGTTGGTTGCGTTAATTCCTGCTGATAGCGTGGTAGCCTCGTTAAAATAGACATAAAGTTTCGGATTTAAAGTGAAACGGTCAAACTTAGGAATGGCAGTCAAGCCAATATCCGAAGGATCATAGGCCGTCCCCTTATTATAGGCACCGTAAACGGTTAGGCCAATTTTGTCAAATTTCTGTGCATAGAAACTGCTTGCATCAAATCCCAATGCTGAAGTTCCGTTTAGCAGAAAATTGAGCTGACGTTCTTCGGTGGGTTTCTTGGAAACCAGGTTCACAAGGCCAGCAATGGCTCCAGCACCATAAAGGGTTGAGGACGATCCCTTTATCACTTCGACTTGTTGCAAGTCCAGTGGCGCAATTTGAAGCAAGCCTAATCCGCCAGAGAAACCGGAGTATAAGGGAAAGCCATCACGGATGATCTGGGTGTATTTGCCATCCAATCCCTGGATCCGTATAGCCGAGTTACCACTCGTAGCAGAAGTTTGCTGAGTTTGTATGCCCGTACTTTCTGCCAGTAGCATACGGATATCGCCCGGCTTCATATTTCCTTTTTCGTCCAGTTCTTCGCCTGCGATGACCTCCACACGGGTTGGAATATTCTCGATGGTGCGGCTACTTCTGGTCGCGGAGATTACCACTTCTTCCAGTTCTTCATCTTCTTCTTCTTCGGCTGTTTCTAGTAAAACGATAACAGCGGTAGTTTCGGCAAGCGGAAAGTCTAGGGTATCTGTTTCTGTCTGAAAGCCCGCATAAATGTATTGAATGACCTGCTTGCCGGAAGGGATGCCGGTCAGTGTTACCGTTCCGGTACGATCTGAATTGGCCTTAAGTGTTGTACCCAACACTTTTACAGTGGCTCCAGCCAGGGGCTGATTTGTTTTTGCGTCTTTAATAATCGCTTTATATGTATTTTGAGCATAGGTCACAGCTGTACATAGCAGTATGACCAGAAGCACAATTGTTCTTTTCATATTTTGATTTTATAATACTGATTGTTGATAGACAAGTATATTATGGCGGAATGAGCGGAATATGTTAGGAAAGCTTAGGTGGTTGCCAGATGGCAATTGGAATCAAGGGCAGTTCGACTGGAATGTAGGCCGTATTGTGCTTAACGAATTTGGCTGGTATGCTGAACGTAATTGCACCTTGCGTAACCAGCGTGAATCCAATGCAAGTTCCACATACATAAAACGGTGAGCAATCTTTGCAGCAATCATCCTTTTGATCACCGCATTCGTGTTTTTCGCTTTGCGTTGTTTCATGCGCATGTCGTTCAGGCCCTTCCAGCGCACAACATGGTGTGGTGGTAAGTGCGACAACAATGATGGCCAGAAATAAAGCTATGATTTTCACGCTGCAAAAGTAAGCATTTCATATCAGAGGACTAAATGACAAGTTAATTTGTCCTTGTTTGGCTTAACTATAGAGATCAGAAACAAAGACAGCAATTCGATAATGAATAGTAAAAAGGGGAATTAGTTTTCGGATTTATGTTGAGTTGGCCATGGCCGACCTTTGCCGGTTTCACATAGAAGTTTTAGGCTTCTTAGGAATTGAGCCCAGGTATAGTTACATTCTGCGTACATGGGAGAATATTCCTTCCAGTTATCTTGGTGAAATATTAGAAGTGTGACTTCGCTGTTTACCTGCTGTTGTGCCTGACCGGTCATTTCTGGGTGAATACGCAATAGACTGTCCTTGTTGTGTGATTCAAGTTGAAAGGAAAGTGTTGTTCCGATCCATTCCTTTGCTCCCTGAATACATTGCCACCTGACTAACTTAGATGGTATAAGTTCCACAATGTTCATTTCTTTGAAATAATCGGGACCAAACGGAAAACGCACAATAGTGCCAACTTCAGGTATTGCGGTTGCATCAGGTGTCCACCAGCCGGCCAGTCCTTCTTTGCTGGTTATACATTGATATATTTTTTCTGCCGTAGCCTCAATGATCAATTGGTGATGAATACCTGGCATATCAATAATCTTTTAGGTTCGAACTCAAGGGGCCCAGTTGCCAATACTTTTAATTAAAGATAGAATTATTATACCAGAATTTTTATATCTTGATTCGCCCATTTACGCTAAACTTATTTGTAATCTAATCTCAATACTTAATATGAAACCGTACATTTTAATTACGCTACTTTTTACCGCTTTCTCTGGATTTGCGCAAAACACAATTAATGATTATAAGTACGTTTTGGTTCCTGAAAAATTCAGTTTTCTGAAAGAAAATGATCAATATCACCTCAATAG
Source organism: Pedobacter sp. (assembly GCA_031179845.1). Classification (GTDB taxonomy): domain Bacteria; phylum Bacteroidota; class Bacteroidia; order Sphingobacteriales; family Sphingobacteriaceae; genus Pedobacter. The sequence continues at coordinate 3,355 of JAPSHM010000025.1, read as the reverse complement.
CCTCACCAAATCAATTTTGGAGGAAAAGGGTTTTACGGTATATTTTGACAATGCGGAATTGCCGCGGGAAGTTGCAGGTAGTAAATGCGATGCACTAAATGTTGAAGTGCAGCAAAGGAAATCCATGTTTGTCACCAATCTGACGGTACTTTTAAAGGATTGCCAGGGTAACATTTTGTTCCAAAGTAAAGAAGGCAAAAGCAGGGAAAAGGAATACAATGTATCTTACAACCTGGCACTCAGAGACGCCTTTACTTCATTTGATGAAGTAAAATACGTGTACAAAAAGTCCGAAAAAATTCAAGCTCAGCAACCAGTAGTAGCTGCAACAGTTGCCCCCCTGAGTTCACCGAATGCTAGCGCTGCAGCAATTGTAAACGAACAGACTGTAAGTGCCTCAATTGTAGGTACGCTATATGCACAGCCAACGGCCAACGGTTACCAGTTGATTGATACCACACCCAAAGTTATTTTAAACTTGTTTAAATCTTCGATGCAGGACTATTTCATCGCTGTTAAAGGCACAACCAATGGCATAGTCCTTAAAAAGGACGGAGAATGGTATTTTGACCACTATAAAAATGGGCCACTTGTTTCCGAAATGCTGAAGATTAAATTCTAGGTGTTTATGAGCGGGCGTTAAAAAAGCATCCATCGCTGGATGCTTTTTTAAAAGATGAACAAAATTTAGCTTAGCTTTACTTTTGTTGCATTCAATCCTTTTTTACCATTTTCGACCTCGTAGGTAACGCGGTCATTTTCTCTGACTTTATCAATAAGTCCGGTTACGTGGACAAAGATCTCAGGCTCACCATTTTCTGGTACTATGAATCCAAATCCTTTTGATTCATTAAAAAATTTTACTGTTCCTTCTGGCATTGCAATGTTAATTTAAATTAGGTGTAGAGGTTTATATTTTTTGTAATTAAACAACATTGCAATATAATTGTTTTTGACCTTTGAAAACAAATTGCACTTCAGTAATATTTTTCCACTAATTGTGAAGTACGAAGCGCTTAAATTTTATCTGTTTTTTAGCCATTGCTTTCCTTCAGTGAACCTCGCGATCAAGTCGATGCTATCGAATCCCCCGTTGCATTTAGTAAACTGGCTATTTGTCTACCGTTTCCGGCGTTTAGAAAAGCCGCAAACTGTGCCCCTTTCTCCCCAATCCTAACTCGGCAAAGCCATCGAAAATAGAAAAATGATCATGTAAGCATTTGTTTTCAAAGGAGCAGGTCGAAAAATGACTCTTTATTTACGGACTCTGTGAGTGGAACACCTAACCTATGCAGCAATTTACACCATCCCTGCCAGCAACACAGCTAACTGCATACCTGTCAGTAATAAAATGATACTTCGGTACCTTCAAATATTTACTTTCATTTTAGAAGCTAGGCCGGAACCATGGTATTCCTGATCGCATACCAGCAGGCACTTTACTTTTTATAATATATTAAAACTTAATATATCGTCCTAACTTTAAACTTACGAAATTTAAATTTCGGCATTTGATGTGTTTTTAACTTTGGCATGTTTATTGGCAAGTCGAAGTGGGATAAGATTTTTTTGAAATCACATTTTACTGTTAACAAACCATATATTGGAAACCACTATATATTAATGAAAAAGAAACAAGGTTCTTTTCTAATAATATTTGGAGTCATCATAGTTTTTGTAGCCTTGTTGTTCCGGAATTCAGTTATTCAGAGATCAGAGCAACAAGTACTAGTTGGGACGCTAAACGATTTAGAAAATAATAAACAGCTTTCTAAACTTGATACCATTACCTTAGGTCTACAGGTAGCGGAAAATAGTTTTAGGATGTACACTGCTTTATGGAAACCGGAGTATTTCGAGCGATACAACCGGGAGATTCAGTCAATCTCCATCATTTTAGCTTCTCTTTCCGATGAAAATAGTAAGAAGATTTCAAATAATATTATTGATGATTTAAAAACCAGGGACAAACAGATATCTTTTTATAGTTCAATCAAGAAGCTAACCGATTCAATTACGAATATCAATCTTGAGCTTAATGTAGAAAAGATCAGCAATAATTTCCAGCAAGTCAGATCTTTTCCTGCTCCTGTTTTGAAAAAAGTAGTTGCGCAGGAAGAGCAGAAAGCGGAGCCGGAAGTGAAGAAGAAAAAGTTCTTTCAGCGATTGAAGAGTGCGATTTTAAACAAATCGCAGCCCCCTGATTCCAGTAAGGTGATTAAGACTGAAGTGATCAGTTATGAGCCGGTTGATAGTGTCAATGCGGCAGATGATTATAATCAGAAGCAAATGGAACGTGTCATCGCATACTACAAAAAGCTACTTGATGACCAAAAAAAATACCATGCAAAACTGACAGGGAAAGAGCAGGCCATTTTGTCATTGAATGAGCGGATCTTTGGTAACCTGAAATTGCTTTTTACAGAATACAAAAATAACATCACTTTAAGTGAAACTGCAAGGAAGATCGTACTGAAGAATACAGCGGAAAGTTCGATAGTAAACATCGACTGGTTTGGTAAGTTTAATTTTTGGTTGAGTGTGACTGCCTATTTGGGAATTATTTTCTTGCTATACAAACTTTATCGTGCTTATAATAATACTGTTATTGCAAACAACCTGGCCGCAGAGCAAGTTATTAGCAAGTCGCGGTTCTTTACGAATATAAGTCACGAAATGCGAACGCCATTGAATGCGATCATTGGTGTGTCTGAACAATTGAAGTCAACTCCTTTGAATGAAGATCAGCGCGCGATGTCGCAGCTGCTGGACAGCTCGTCATCGATGCTCTTGTCGGCCGTTAACGAAATCCTGGATTTTTCCCGTCTTGAAACCAAGAAGTTATCGCTTGCGAAAACGCCATTTAGGTACAAAAGGATCCTGAAAGAAGTTGCAGACACTGCAAAAGTATTGGCAGATCAAAAGAATCTGGTGCTTAACCTGACTCAGGATCGTGTGCCTAACTTATTACTTTATGGTGATCCATACCGCTTGAAGCAGATCGTCATGAACCTAACCGCAAATGCAATTAAGTTCACTGATAAAGGGTCAGTAAGCATTGAAGTTGATCTTAATATTGCAGACGACAAAAATGTAATGCTACTGATCAAGGTCATTGACACTGGAATAGGCATATCTCCAGAAAATATCCCAATTATATTTAACGAATTTTCGCAAGTAATTGATTCGAAACGAAGTGATTGGCAGATTGGGTCAGGACTTGGTCTCACTATCAGTAAAAAACTGGTAGATATGCATAAAGGAAAGATCTACGTGGAAAGTGTGGTAGGGAAGGGCACGACTTTCCATGTTGAACTGCCTTATCGCATTGCAGCCGAGGAAGAGGAAAATCTAC
>JAPSHM010000234.1 GCA_031179845.1 Pedobacter sp. | reverse complement strand
TGCTTTATTCACAATCAAGGATGGCCGTCAATTCAAAAAAGGCGAAAAGCTTAGAAAAAGATATCGCTGTGTTTGCCTGAATAACGGGAATACTTATCTCTTTAACCCCTTGGCAGAAGTAACGCTTGAAGCGACAGGAACCTAAGTAAATTAGGGTTTAGGCTTCCCTTTTTCTTCCCATAACTTTGCAAACGATTTTGGTGCAACCACAGGCATTTCGCGATATTTTCCCCATATTTTTTTGAATAATAGTTTAAGGAAGAAGTTTTTGAACTTACCCCCGAAACTATCCATTCTTGACCTTTTCAACATACCTGTCTTCCAAAGATTCCAACCAATCTCTTCTGCACGAGAATTTTCATGTGATGTTGCAGCATCTTTACGGTTAAGTAAAAGCATCTTATGGATGTCAATTTTCACAGGGCAGACCTCAGAACATTTACCACATAAGCTAGAAGCATAACTAAGGTGTTTAAAGTCCTTCATGCCCTTTAAATGCGGAGTTATGATGGAGCCAATCGGACCACTGTAAGTCGTATTATAAGTATGGCCACCAATGTTCTTGTAAACAGGGCATGCATTCAGACAGGCGCCGCACCTGATACAATATAATCCCTGACGTTGATCTTTTTGCGCAAGTAAATTCGTACGGCCATTATCAAGCAGGATCACATACATCTCTTCCGGGCCATCTGTTTCTTCGCCATGCCTGGGGCCACTTAAAATGGTATTGTAAACGGTAAGATTCTGACCAGTTCCATGGCTAGCCAAAAGCGGCCAGAACAGGTCGAGGTCCGCCATTGAAGGGATAATCTTTTCAATACCTACGATGGCAATATGAATTTTAGGAAAGGTGGTACAAAGTCGGGCATTTCCCTCGTTTTCAGTCAAAGCTATACTTCCGGTGTCAGCGATCAAAAAATTTCCTCCGCTGATTCCGATATCTGCATTGAGGTATTTTTCTCTTAAAAGCTCCCTGGCCTTTTGTGTGAGTTGCTGCGGCGTATAATCTAAAGGAGTTCCAAATTTTTCATTAAACAGCTTAGCGATCTCTTCCTTGTTGAGGTGCATGGCTGGAGTAACAATATGATAGGGGGGCTGACCAAGTAATTGAACAATATATTCTCCTAAGTCGCTTTCAAGAGATTCAATGCCATTTTCGCCAAGAAATTCATTCAGATGAATCTCTTCCGTGGTCATCGATTTCGACTTGATCACTGTTTTTCCACCACTTTTTTTGATGATGTTGAGGATTTCTTTCTGGGCCTCTTCGGTATTATTTGCCCAGATCACTTTTCCGCCCCTACGTTGAAAATTGGATTCAAATTCAGGAAGGAATTTATCCAAATTCTCCATCACCCTCCATTTGATTACATGGGCTTTCTTTTTGGAATTTTCCAAGTTTTGAAACCTCGACAAACCGCGTTCAACCGCTATATTATACTTGCCAATGTTGTGATTTATAGTTTTACGATGCGCTAAATCAAAAGCCTTCTCATCCGCCTTAACCAAAAATTCCTCTCCTACCTTCATCGTTCTATTTTTTATTATTTCTTTACCGTACCATCTTCGTTCTTATCTATCGCAGGTCGTTTGGCCCCGTTTGCAAGCTCCCATGCAGTAAAATAAACGAGCTTCGCTCTTTTCGCCAGCATCGGAAAATCTATTTTACTTACTTCATCACCCGGCCGATGATAATCATCATGAACACCATTGAAATAGAAGATCACCGGGATTCCGTGTTTAGCAAAATTGTAATGATCAGAGCGATAATAGAAACGATTGGGATCCGTACGGTTGTTATAACGCTCATCGAGGTTAATTTTTACATAGTCCTCATTAGCTTTTTTGCCAATACGGTCCAAATCACTGCTTAACATATCAGAACCAATAATGTATACAAAGTTGTTATCAGATGCATGCGCTTTATCGCCACGCCCAATCATGTCAATGTTTAAATTGGTAATGGTATTTTTCAAAGGAAAAATTGGATATTCCGAATACCACTCAGAGCCCAGTAATCCTTTCTCTTCACCCGTGACCGTCATGAACAAGATACTTCTTTTTGGACCTTTGCCAGCTTTTTTTGCATTTGCAAAAGCTTCAGCAAGCATCAAAACTCCTGTAGTACCAGAACCATCATCGTCTGCTCCATTATTAATCTTGTCTGCTCCTTCCACATTGGGGGTTATACCAATATGATCATAGTGAGCAGTGATAACTAAAACTTCACTCTTCAATCGGGGGTCTGAGCCCTCTAAGTAACCGAGGACGTTTTCGGCCCTAACTTTTGTCTCCGTCTTTTTTGCACTGGCGCTAAAGGCTACAGGTATTTCAACAGAGGCTGGTTTCTGACTTTCGGTAATCTTCCGTTTTAAACCATCAACGGTAAGCTTCGCTGATTGAAGAATTTGATTGGCAACGTTCGTCCCGATATAGATTACAGGAATTTCCTGTGGACTATTCATACGCTCGATGTTTTCCTTGGTTTTCATTACCATTTGTTCCGATTCCAAATAGCTTTTCAAATCCTCAGGCATGTTATCGATCGATGGATCTATGACTAAAACTGCCTTAGCCTTTTGGTCAGACAGATACTTGATCTTAGTATTGATGCTTCCACCGGTATTTTTTGATGATGTTGTGCCCAAGGGTTCTCCCGTTCTAAAGACCATCACCACTTTTCCAGTTACGTTGTACCCTTGGTAGTCGTTATAGTTGTCTTTGTTTAAACCATATCCAGCAAAAAGTACCTCACTTGTATTGAAAGCATATCCACTTTCTGACACTGAAGGAGATAGGTTATAAAAGCTTTTTATCGGGTCCGCTGCTTGTCCTTCTATGGTTAGAACTTGTGAAAGTCCGTAAGTAACCATATCCACTGGTTGAAAATGATCTCCTTTTACAGGCCCTTTTAAACCGAGGCTTTTAAAATAATTCTTGATATAATCAGCCGCAAGCCAACTTCCTTTTTTGCCAGTTTCCCTTCCTTCGTACGCATCTGAAGCAAGTATCGATAGGTGCTTATACGCATTATCTTTATTGATCGTCTTACTGAACTTAATGGCATCCCTATTCTGTGCGACTGCCGTGCAGCCCATCAACAAGACCAGGACGGTATAGATAAAATTGTTTCTCATAGTTTAGCGTTTAACAGGACATTTTATTTATTCGGTCAGCATGCCTTCCGCCTTCAAACTCCGTGTTCAGGAAAACAGTAACCATCTCTTTGGCCAGTTCTTCTGAAACGAATCTCGCAGGAATGCAAATAATATTGGCGTTGTTATGTAATCTCGCCAGTTCTGCAATTTCTTTCAGCCAGCAAATCGCTGCCCGAATTTGCTGGTGCTTATTCGCAGTTATGGCTACGCCATTTGCACTGCCGCAAACCAACACCCCAAAAGTATATTCTCCACTTTCAACAGCCTCGGCAACTGGGTGGGCAAAATCAGGATAGTCGACAGATCCAGCGGAGAATGTGCCAAAATCTTTAACTTCATATTCGCTAAGAAAGGAGCTTAATAATTCTTTGTATTCGAAACCTGCATGGTCAGCGCCAATTGCAATTTTAAATTTGTTACTTGTTGACATCTGTTTTTTGCTATTTATACCTATAAATTTTTATTTCTCTATTTTTGCCACACCATAAAGCTCCTTATTTCTTTTGCGTTCAATACTGGCAGATATAAAGATACTCAGTTCATACAATAAAAACAGCGGAAACGCAACAACTAGCATAGTGATGACATCGGCAGTTGGCGTTACCACTGCCGCAACAACTAAAATGATAACAGCGGCGTATCTTCTGGTTGAGCGCATAAACGCAGGGGTCATAATTCCAAATTTCGAGAGGATATAGATCACGACCGGCAATTGAAAGATGATACCAGAGCCAATCGTCAAAGTCGCTACCGATGAAAGGTAAGAGGATATGGTAAAAGTATTTTCAATATCAGGGCTTACCGTAAAGTTTGTTAGGAAATTAACGGACAAAGGGCACACAATATAATAGCCGAACAAAATTCCGGTAAAGAAAAGTGAAGATGCAAACAACACAAAATTACTTGCTGATTTGCGTTCATTTTCATGAAGTGCAGGCTTTATAAATAGCCATAACTCAAACAATATATAGGGGATGCCCAGGATAATACCAACCATGACGCAGGCATTGATCTGGAGGGTGAACTGGCCTGCCATTTCGGTATTAATGATTTTCGCATCAATCTGCGTGATACAAAAATCTGAGCTGATCAGGTTAGGCCAGGCCGCCGCCAGATTGCACATCATTCTGTACGTCCAGAAATCTGGGTTTTTTGGTCCCATGATCAGTTGGTTGAAAATGAAATCAGAAAACCAGAAAGCTCCTGCAGTAAAAAGCACAATTACCAACAATGAGCGGAGAAGATGCTTTCTAAGCACATCTATATGATCAAAAAAAGACATTTCTGCCTCTAACTTTTTACCTTTTTCCTTTATAGCGCCAAGCAGGTCACGCTTCATATTATCACTCATGTACGTTATTTGTAAAAACAAAAATACCATTCTTTTATTTAGAATGGTATTTACGTTTAATATCTATCAAAAAGTTTCTAACTGTAAACGGTTTGTTTCATTATTTATTCCGAAAATTCGAAAGTTTCCATGAATTTAGTGGTAAAATTACCAGCTCTAAAGTTAGGATCTTTCATAAGTTTCAGGTGAAAAGGAATGGTAGTTTTTACACCTTCGATCACAAATTCACTTAAAGCACGTTCCATTGTACTGATTGCCTCTTCACGTGTTTGTGCAACACAGATCAGCTTGGCAATCATGGAGTCATAGTTCGACGGAATTTGATAACCTGCATAAACATGCGTATCTACCCTTACACCATGGCCACCCGGAGAATGGAAATTAGTAATCTTTCCTGGTGAAGGTCTGAAGTTATTAAAAGGGTCTTCCGCATTGATCCTGCATTCGATGGCGTGCATATGAGGCAAATAATTTTTACCTGATATCGGAACACCGGAAGCCACTTTAATTTGTTCTTTGATTAAATCGTAGTTGATCACTTCTTCAGTCACTGGATGTTCTACCTGGATACGGGTATTCATTTCCATGAAAAAGAAATTACGGTGTTTGTCTACCAGGAATTCTATAGTACCGGCACCTTCATATTGAACTGCTATAGCTCCTTTGATCGCAGCTTCACCCATACGCTCCCGCAATTCCGGGGTCATGAATGGTGAAGGAGCTTCTTCTACTAATTTCTGATGCCTGCGCTGAATTGAACAGTCACGCTCCGATAAATGACAGGCTTTACCATATTGATCTCCGATGATCTGAATTTCAATGTGTCTTGGATCTTCGATATATTTCTCTAAATAAAGACCGTCATTTCCAAACGCAGCACCTGATTCCTGTCTGGCACTATCCCAGGCATTCTCAAAGTCTTCATCTTTCCAAACAACGCGCATTCCACGTCCACCGCCGCCGGCAGTAGCTTTAAGTATAACCGGATAGCCAATCTCGTTAGCGGTTGCGATTCCTTCTTTAATATTATCAACCAAACCTTCCGATCCGGGAATGGTCGGAACTCCAGCTTTTTTCATGGTCTCTTTGGCGGATGCTTTATCACCCATCGAGTTGATTTGTTCTGGAGTTGCACCAATAAACTTAATCCCATAATCTCTGCAGACCGATGAGAATTTTGCATTCTCTGATAAGAATCCGTAACCCGGATGTATGGCATCGGCATTGGTTAATTCAGCAGCAGATATGATATTGGGAATGCTTAAATAAGAATCCTTACTTGGTGGCGGTCCGATACAGACAGCTTCGTCGGCAAAGCGTACATGCAGGCTTTCTCGGTCAGCAGTAGAGTAAACCGCTACTGTTTTGATGCCCATTTCTTTACAGGTACGAATAATGCGCAAAGCAATTTCGCCCCTGTTGGCAATTAATATTTTCTTAAACATATGTTAGATATGGTGTGATTTGCTTTAAGCAAATATTAGATTGGTTCTACTAAAAACAAAGGTTGGTCATATTCCACTGGCGACGCATTGTCTACAAGGACCTTCACAATTCTACCAGAAACTTCACTCTCTATCTCATTGAAAAGCTTCATTGCTTCAATAATACAGATCACCTTACCTACAGAAACCTCATCACCAACATTTACAAAGAAAGGTTTATCCGGGCTCGCAGAGCGATAGAAAGTGCCGATCATTGGTGATTTAATGGTGACGTACTTTGACGTGTCGTCTACAGGGGCCGATCCTTTAATTTCTGTTGGAGCAACCGGTAGTGGTGCTGCGGCTGAAGGTGCGATAGCAGGAGCAATTTGGGCCGGTACCGTTGCCTGAACAATGGTAGGTGCTTGATTGGTTTTGATAGTGATTTTGAAGTTTTCCTGCTCAATAGCTACTTCGTTTACGCCCGAACGAGAAACAAATTTAATAAGTTCCTGAATTTGTTTAATATCCATTTTTAGGTGTTAT
>JAPSHM010000233.1 GCA_031179845.1 Pedobacter sp. | reverse complement strand
GCTACATGTTTGTCTTTCATGAACTTTGCCAGCTTATCTACATCTTTTTGAGCATAAAAAGCGATACATACTCCTTCTCCGCCATCTCTTCCGGCCCTGCCGGTTTCCTGATAATACCCTTCCATGCTTTTTGGAATATCATGATGGATCACAAAACGAACATCAGGCTTATCAATCCCCATTCCAAAAGCGATGGTGGCAACAATCACCTCCACATCCTCCATTAGGAATTTATCCTGTGTATCCGCCCGGACCTTCGGTTCAAGTCCTGCATGATATGGCAGCGCTTTAATTCCATTTAAGTTTAAAGATTCTGCAACTTCCTCTACCTTTTTACGGCTCAAGCAATATATGATCCCAGACTTACCTGTATTGTATTTAATGTACCTAATGATCTCTTTAAGTACATCCCGTTTGGGTCTGATCTCATAGAAGAGGTTCGGTCTGTTAAACGAAGATTTAAATAATGTCGCATCGCTCATTTGCAGGTTCTTAATGATATCCTGCTGAACTTTAGGCGTAGCGGTTGCCGTTAACGCGATAATTGGAATATCATCGCCTAAACCACTGATCACTTGTCTGATCTTACGATACTCTGGCCTGAAATCATGTCCCCATTCTGAGATACAGTGTGCTTCATCTACCGCAACAAAAGAAATTTTGATCAGTTTTAGAAATTCAATGTTGTCCTGCTTAGAAAGTGATTCCGGAGCTACATATAATAATTTGGTTTGCCCGCTCAGCAAGTCAGACTTTACCTGCGCAATTTCAGTCTTATTTAAAGAAGAGTTTAAAAAATGTGCAATACTATCGCTTCCACCGAAAGCCCTTAATTGATCTACCTGATTTTTCATCAAAGCAATCAATGGAGAAATTACGATTGCTGTGCCCTCATTCATCAACGCAGGCAATTGATAACAAATGGATTTCCCCCCACCAGTAGGCATGATCACAAAAGTGTTCTTTTTTTCAAGAACGTTGGTGATTATTGACTCCTGATCACCTTTAAAATTGTCAAAACCAAAAAAGGTTTGTAAGTTGTCAAACAACGACTTTTTCACATCCATTTCGTGTATAAAATATTCAGTGCTATTTTTACTTCAAAATAACATAATTTTGCACTAATACAAAGCATCAATATACTAATTTATTCTCTTTGAAAAGTAAAAAATCTATTATCGAGGCGGGTGTCAGCACTTTACAGTTAGAAGCCCAGGCAATTTTAGGGTTAATTCATAATATAAATGATGATTTTGTTAAAGCTGTTAACCTAATTATCAAAGGTAAGGGGCGCGTAATTGTTACAGGAATCGGAAAAAGCGCCATAATTGCCCAAAAAATTGTAGCTACTTTCAATTCTACCGGAACTCCTTCCATCTTTATGCATGCTGCTGACGCTGTTCATGGAGACCTTGGAATGATCCAGAAAGATGATATTGTAATGTGCATTTCGAAGAGCGGAAACACACCGGAAATAAAACTTCTTGCACCGCTGCTTAAGCAGTCAGGCAATACAATGATTGGTATGGTTGGGCAACTAAATTCTGAATTGGCAATGCAGGCCGACCTGGTACTAAATACCTATGTTGAAAAAGAAGCATGTCCCCATAACCTTGCTCCCACTACAAGTACCACAGCGCAACTGGCAATGGGAGATGCACTTGCCATGTGTTTGCTGCATGCTCGAAACTTCAATGAGACGGACTTTGCAAAGTATCATCCAGGAGGATCGTTGGGAAGGAAGCTATATTTAAAAGCGGGCGACCTGGCCTTGAAAAATCAAAAACCAAGTATTAGTCCGGATGCATCTGTGAAGGATGTGATCATAGAAATTAGTCAAAACCGTTTAGGTACGGTTGTTGTTGTTCAGGAAAGAGAAATTTTAGGCATAATCACTGATGGTGACATTAGGAGAATGCTTCAAAAGCATTCAGATTTAAGCAATATTAAAGCGAGCGACCTAATGAACCCACATCCTAAAAGGATCGAAAAAGATCTTTTAGCACTAAATGCTCTTCAGATTATAAAAGAAAATAATATAACCCAATTGTTGGTTACTGATGCCGGAGTTTATTTCGGTATTGTACATTTGCACGACCTTCTTCAGGAAGGAATCATTTAACACTTTCTAAATTAGCATGAATAAAAATAATTACGCATTGATAATGGCTGGTGGAGTTGGCAGCCGTTTTTGGCCCGTTAGCCGAACAGAATTTCCAAAGCAATTCATTGATTTTTTTGGTGTTGGGAAGACATTGATTCAAAGCACCTATGATCGATTTTTGAAGATCTGCCCACCCGAGAACATATTCATAGTTACCAACGAAATCTATACGCATATTGTCAAGGAACAATTGCCTGACCTGGATGAAAATCAGATACTGGCAGAACCGATCATGCGAAATACGGCTCCTTGCATCTCTTATGGTTCCATGAAGATTGGCAGTATTAATCCGAATGCTACCATCGTTGTAGCTCCATCAGATCATACTATAACCGATCAGGCGGCCTTCATTGCAGCGATTGAACAGTCGCTCAAAGCTGCGTCTGAAAATGATTGCCTGATCACACTTGGCATTAAACCAAGTAGACCAGATACCGGTTACGGTTATATTCAGTACACAGAAAACGCGCTGGAAACCGATGATCAAATTCATAAGGTTAAAATCTTCACAGAAAAACCAAATCTTGAATTGGCCAGGTCATTTATACAAAGTGGTGATTTTCTTTGGAATGCTGGGATTTTTATCTGGTCTGCAAACGCAATCAATGAAGCTTTTTCTAAACATCTCCCTGAAATGCACGAGATTTTTATGCAGGGCAAGCCAGTTTACAATACGGCTAGTGAAAAGGAGTTTATCAGCGATGCTTATCAACAGTGCACAAACATATCTATTGACTTTGCAATTATGGAAAAAGCCGATAATGTTTTTGTATTACCGGCCGATTTTGGCTGGTCCGACTTGGGCACCTGGGCTTCCATCTATGAAATTGCGGAACATGATTATGTTGGTAATGCGGTTATTCCAACTGAACAGGTCATGATGTTCAACTCTTCCAACTGTATGGTAAATGTACCCAAAGATAAGCTTGTTATTTTACAAGGGCTGCACGATTATATTGTGGTCGAGTCGAACAACACGCTCCTGATCTGCCCAAGATCGGAAGAGCAAAGCATCAAACAAGTAGTAGCTGATGTAAAAGCCAAGTTCGGAACTAAATTTATTTAGAACTTTTCATTTCCTATACAACATCCGGATCCGGCTTTGCCAGATGCGGATGTCTTTTTTCAACCTGTTAAACATTTCCATTTCACAATGTGTAAGTATCTATATGGGATAGATTTTGGAACAACCAACTCTGCCCTATCTATCTTCGATGAAGAAAAAAATGAGATTATCGACACGATAATTGTTCCATCCATTCTGTACTTTCCCATTGATCAAAGTGCAGCCGAACCCTTAAAATATGTAGTTGGCGAAGAAGCCATTGCTGCTTACCTCGACGATGGGATGCAGGGTCGCTTTATGAAATCCATCAAGCGCATATTGCCCAGAAGCAGCTTTATCGAAACGCGGATCTATCATAAAAAATTTAACGCATCCGATTTGGTAACTTTAATCTTAAAAGAATTAAAAACGAGGGCAGATCGTATGATCGGCTACGATTGCCGCAAGGCGATTATCGGCAGGCCGGTGTTCTTCGATGATGACAGCACAGCTAAAGACGCACTCGCGCAAAAAAGATTAAAAACGGCTGCAGAAAACGCGGGTTTTGAAGCGCTTCGTTTTCAATTTGAACCGATCGGTGCGGCTTTTGCCTATGAGCAAACAATCGTTGAAAAGGAAAAAGTGTTGGTGGCAGATTTAGGTGGCGGTACTTCGGATTTTACCTACCTCGAACTTGATCCTGTTAAAGTGGGAAACAAAGACCGGAAGAAAGATATTATAGCTACTGGCGGTATCTATATAGGTGGAGACAGTTTTGACTCAGCTTTTATGTGGGAAAGAGGCACGCCCTATTTTGGAAAGAATACGATGTATGAAGCAGGACCAGGTAAAATGCTTAAAGTACCTGTTTCGCTATTTGCAAATATCTGTTCATGGGAACAGATGAATTTTTTCAATGGTCAGAAAGTTAAAAACGATATTCAAACCTACTACCACTACGCCAAACAGGACAAAAGCTTCAAAAATCTGATCACGCTGACTGATCATAATCTCGGATATTCTGTGTTCCAGGCTATTGAAAAAACCAAAATCGACCTGTCGAAACAAACATCGTCTATATTTAAGTATTCAAAGATGGAAATAGAAATTAATGAAGCAGTCTCTTTAACGGATTATGACAGCATCATTGCCAAAGATATCTCTAAGATCAGCCGCTATCTTGACGAGTTTCTGGCACAACATCAAATCAAACCGGAAGAAATCAGCAGCTTATTTCTAACTGGTGGTACTTCGATGGTCCTGGCGGTTCGAAACCTGTTCCAACTCAGGTTTCCAAATACTCCTATTCACACGGGCGATAACTTCATGAGTGTGGCCAAAGGACTTGCTTATAGTGGTTACCTATTTCAGGACGCGAATTAATATCCTGAGGCCATCAACAACTACTGACGTTGCCTGATGGCCTCATATAAGATTACCCCCGCAGACACAGACACATTAAGTGAACTGATCTCTCCGATCATTGGGATTTTGGCCAAATGATTGGCCATTCGCATGATCTCATTTGAAATCCCTTCGTCTTCCGAACCCATTACAATTGCAGTTGGCGCCGTATAGTCAGGTGAGTAAATTAAATCGTTTGTTTTTTCTGTGCAGGCAACAATTTGCAATCCGCATTCCTGTAAATATAAAGCTACTTTATGCAGGCTTTGATGTCTGCAGACTGGAATGCTAAATAAAGCACCAGCAGAGGTTTTAATTGCATCAGCATTAATCTGCGCAGAGTTTTTAGATGGAACGACCAATGCATGGACGCCCGCGCAAGCCGCTGTCCTGGCAATTGCTCCCATGTTCCTTACATCGGTGACACCATCAAGTATCAATACCAATGGCGTCTCTCCTTTTTCATAGATCATCGGAATGATGTCTTCAATTTTTTGGAAGGCAATTGCTGAGATCACTGCGATCACACCCTGATGGTTTTTTTGCGTCATCCGGTTCAGCTTTTCAACCGGCACATTGTGTACCGGGATATCTGTACCTTTTAACAAGGCCTTTAACTCTAAAATGATCTCACCTGTAAGTCCACGCTGTATATAAATACTCTCTACATCTTTTCCCGCTTTAATCGCTTCTATTACAGCACGTATACCGAATACAAATTCATTATTCTCTTTAGGTCTAGAAGGTCTTCTGGAATTTTCCATTGTTATTAAATTGAGGCGCAAAAATAGACATTCTTTTCCACAAAACTTTGTTAGCAAAATTCAAAAATTCTGCAAGGTAGTACTGAAATGTGCGTATTGGGTAATGTCTGAATGTGAGTAAAGAAATCACCATGGGACTTATTTTTTATATAATTTTGTAGCCATGAGTAATGATCAATCATCCCAAGGACAAGATAAGGCAAACTTTAGTGCGAGAAAAAACAGGCTGAGCAATACGATGAGTACTATGGGTAGGATTCCTCCCCAGGCAACTGATCTTGAAGAAGCTGTATTAGGTGCACTAATGCTGGAAAAAGATGCTTTATCTACGGTGATTGATATTCTCAAGCCTGATATGTTCTATCATGATGCGCATAAAAAGGTTTTCGAGGCGATCCAGGGGCTGTTTCAAAAGTCCAAGCCGGTTGATATCATGACGGTAACTTCGGAACTACGCACGCTCGGATTGCTTGAAATGATTGGAGGAGCTTATTTCATCACCAACCTGACCAATCGAGTGGCCTCTGCAGCAAATATCGAATATCATGCCCGCATTGTTTCTCAGAAATACATACAACGTGAATTGATCAGGATATCCTCTGAAATTATTCAGAACGCTTATGAAGATACAACTGATATCTTTGATCTGCTCGACCATGCAGAAAAGAACCTTTTTGATATCGCCCAGAATAACCTCCGCAGAGATACTCAAAAAATGGATGAAATTGTAAAGCAATCTCTTGCTACTTTAGAGGAACTGCGTACGAAAAGTGACGGATTGACGGGTGTACCTTCGGGCTTTACGGATCTGGACCGTATTACCGGTGGATGGCAACCTTCCGATCTGGTCATCATCGCTGCCCGTCCGGCTATGGGTAAAACCGCCTTTGTACTAACCTGCGCCCGAAATGCCAGCGTTCAGTTTAACCGTCCGGCAGTTGTATTCTCTCTGGAGATGTCGTCTGTACAGTTGGTGAATCGTTTAATTTCGGGCGAAGCAGAAATAGAGCAAGAAAAGATAAGGAAAGGAAATCTCCAGGAATGGGAATGGCAGCAATTACACAGTAAGATCGGTGGACTTACCGAAGCCCCTCTTC
This sequence comes from Pedobacter sp., assembly GCA_031179845.1. Classification (GTDB taxonomy): domain Bacteria; phylum Bacteroidota; class Bacteroidia; order Sphingobacteriales; family Sphingobacteriaceae; genus Pedobacter. The sequence goes on along the minus strand of JAPSHM010000233.1, from coordinate 42 downwards.
TGATCGATGATACTCCGGCCTTGAATATCTTTGAATTCAGAG
>JAPSHM010000232.1 GCA_031179845.1 Pedobacter sp. | reverse complement strand
TCCCAACGAAGGAGAACCTTTCAAAATCAATAAATCAAAGATTCGCGGAGAAGTCTCTGAAGGAATGATCTGCGCAGAAGATGAGATCGGACTTGGGGTGTCACATGATGGAATTATGGTGCTGCCTGATCATACCGTACCAGGTACGACTGCTAAAGCCCATTTCAATTTAGAAGATGATTATCTTTTTGAGATTGGCCTTACACCAAACCGGGCGGATGCGGCATCGCATTTAGGGGTGGCGAGAGATCTGGCTGCCTATCTTCGTACTGAAGTACAAATGCCTGATATATCGAATTTCAAAACAGAGCAGGAAACTTTGTTGATCGAAGTTGCTGTGGAAGATACAATAGCTTGCCCAAGGTACAGTAGTGTTACGATCAGTGATATCACAGTGAAACCTTCTCCGGACTGGTTGCAGGATAAATTAAAAGTGATTGGTGTAAGGCCGATCAATAACATCGTAGACATCACGAATTATGTATTACATGACCTCGGCGTGCCACTTCATGCTTTTGATGCTGACCTCATCAAAGGTGGGAAGGTAAAAGTTAAGAAATGTGCAGAAGGAACGCCATTTGTAACGCTGGATGGGGTAGAACGTAAACTGTCATCCGAAGATCTGATGATCTGTAACAATGAGGAGCCTATGTGTATTGCGGGCGTTTTTGGTGGAAAAAATTCAGGCGTAAGTGATCAAACCACTAATGTTTTTTTAGAGAGTGCTTATTTCAACGCGGTATCGGTTCGTAAAACTTCAAAGCGGCATGGATTAAAGACAGATGCGTCCTTCAGATTTGAGCGAGGCACTGATCCTGATATGACTGTTGTCGCCTTGAAGCGCGCTGCATTACTCATCGCGGAACTTGGTGGGGGCAAAATAGCTTCTTCTGTTTCCGATATTTATCCAAACCCGATACAGCCATTTGATGTAACCATAAACTACGGGAACATCACCAGGTTAATTGGGGCCGACATTAAAGCGGAAGAGATTAAAGCAATTATCGTTGCCCTGGGTATAACGGTAGCTGCCGAAGATTCCGAGGGCTTAGTTTTGAAGGTTCCTGCATATAAAGTGGACGTTACACGGGAGTGCGACATTACTGAGGAGGTTTTGAGGATCTATGGATATAACAACATTGAGATTCCAAGTAAGATCAACGCGTCTTTATCCAATACTTCGAAACCAGATAAAGAACAAACGCAGCATGCGGTAGCTGATCTGTTAACGGCAAATGGCTTTTTAGAGATCTGGTGCAATTCGCTGACGAAGGGAATCTATTCTAAAACGCCGGAGGAAGCGGTGCAAATCTTAAATCCCCTGAGTTCGGACCTGAATGTAATGCGCCAGGCACTGTTGATGCCAGCATTGGAAAGCGTAGCGTACAACCAAAACAGAAAGACTGCCGATATTAAATTTTACGAGTTCGGTAAAACCTATCATCTGATCAATGAGAAATATGTAGAGCGGCCGCGTTTGCTGTTGTTGCTCTCTGGAAATTATCAGGTGGAACAGTGGAACCATAAACCGGCATCGGTAAGTTTTTATCACCTTAAAGCGGCAGTTGATGCAGTATTAGGGCGTTTAGGGGTTTCAAACTTCCAGTCTGAAGAGCTCAACGATGAAAACTTTGCTTTTGGACTGAAGTATTTCAGGGGAGAAAAGCAGATCGTAAGTTTTGGTGCGGCGACAACGGCGGACAGAAAGAAGGCTGACGTGGATAAAGAAGTGTATTATGCCGACTTCGATTGGGCTGTATTGCTTGATATCGTAAGGAAGAATAAGATAGTGAATAAAGAGGTTTCCAAATACCCCGCTGTAAGAAGAGATCTTTCTATGCTTGTGGATACGGCAGTAACGTTTGATTCCTTAAAAGCCATTGCCTTTAAGACAGAAAGAAAGCTGTTGAAAAATGTACAGGTATTTGACGTTTATATGGGCGATAAACTACCGGAAGGTAAGAAGTCTTACGCATTGAATTTTACCATTCAAGATGAGGAACAGACCCTTACAGATAAACAAATTGATGCGGTTATGCAAAAGATTATTCATAACTTAGCACAAACAGTTAAAGCTGAAATAAGAAAATAATAAAGTAATTATACATGTCATCAGTAGCAGATCAATTAGACTCCGTATTGCAGAAAACTGCTCGTTTGATCGAGCTTTGCGGCGCATTACAAGAAGAGAATGACCTGCTGAAGCTTGAGAATGAATCGGTTAAAGTAACGCTGAGTTCATCAAAGGCCAGGAACTTGGAAATGGAAGAAAAGATGCGCGTGTTAAAGCTGGCAAAGAGTATCGAAGGAACAAGTGAGAAGACGCTTGATATAAAGCAAAAAATTAACGATTTTGTGCGTGAAATAGATAAGTGTGTTGTATTGCTTAAAAAATAAGGAATACCTGCAAAAGTGAAACAAAGCTAAAAAATGGGAGAAATCTCGATAAAAATAACTATTTCCGATCGGATTTACCCTTTAAAGGTGAATACGGAAGAGGAAGAAATTGTAAGGCGGGCAGCCAAGATTATTAATGAACGCATAAAAGATTACCAGGAAAATTATGCGGTTAGAGATAAACAGGATTTGCTTTCGATGGCTGTGTTGCACTATGCAACGGCGGTATTGAAGGTAGAGAATAAAGTGCAGAACCAAGACACTGCGGTTGCGGAGAAGGTGGATGAATTGGATAGTTTATTAAACGATTTTTTTTCAAAATAAGTTCTTTGTATAAGTTAAGATTAGCATGAAGATATAGCCGCAGCTACATTTTTGAGTTTCACTATTTTTTAAAACTTAACACTTCAATATTTATAGGATTAAGAGAGTGTATTTCATTTGCATTTATGTACCTGAAAATGACTTAAATCCTAAACATAACTAGTTGAGGTTTTTAAAACTTGGGACTTATAAAATTAGTTGCGGTTTTTTTTTTTGCCCTTTGGCAGAAATGGTATCGAATAGAAGAATATAAATGGTCAGATGGAATTGAAGTTCCGGAGGAACTGATGAAAATCAACAGGGTTTTATCTGATTAAACAATAAATAAAAATAGAGAATGGAAATATTAGGAATAATAGGATATGTACTGGCCGGCATTACTGTCGGGATACTGGTAGGAAGGTTCCTGTTAAGGAAACTACTGAAGGGCCAGGAAGTTGCGGCCCAGACGAAAGTAAAGAAGATGCTAAAGGACGCAGAAAGTAAAGCGGAGATCTTGAAAAAAGACAGGTTACTGGAAGCGAAAGAAAAGTTTCTGCAATTGAAGTCTGAGCATGAGCAGGAAGTGAACAGCAAGAACAACCAGATCAACCAACGCGAGAATGCCCTCAAACAAAAAGAACAAAGCATCAACCAACGTTTAGAAAACTTCAACAGGAAAGAGCAAGAAATTGACAACCAAAAAAAGAACCTGGAAAAGCAAACTGAAATTGCGCTTAAAAAACAGGAAGACGTTGATATTCTAAAAAATCAGCATGTAAAGCAACTGGAAACGATTGCCGGACTAAGTGCCGATGAGGCGAAGAACCAGTTGGTAGAAAGCATGAAGCAGGAGGCCCGCACCCAGGCAATGATCCAGGTAAAGGACATTGTGGATGAGGCTAAGCTTACTGCGACTAAAGAAGCAAAAAAAGTAGTTATTCAAACGATACAACGTACCGCTGTTGAAGCTGCGATTGAAAATACAGTATCTATCTTCCATATTGAGAGTGATGAGATCAAAGGTCGCGTAATTGGCCGTGAGGGACGTAACATTCGTGCCTTAGAAGCAGCTACGGGTATTGAGATCATCGTAGACGATACGCCTGAAGCAATTATTTTATCAGGCTTTGACCCGGTAAGAAGGGAAATCGCCCGTTTGGCACTACACCGTTTGGTAACTGACGGTAGGATTCACCCTGCGCGTATTGAAGAGGTGGTTGCGAAGACCAAGAAGCAAATTGAAGATGAGATCGTAGAAATTGGCGAGCGTACGGTAATCGACCTTGGCATTCATGGATTACACCCTGAGTTAATCAGAATGGTTGGAAGGATGCGTTATCGTTCTTCTTATGGTCAGAATTTGTTGCATCACTCACGTGAGGTGGCTAATTTCTGTGCTACAATGGCCGCTGAACTGGGTCTAAATGCTAAGATGGCTAAACGTGCTGGTTTATTACATGATATAGGTAAGGTGCCTGATGATAACCCTGAGTTGCCACATGCAATTTTAGGTATGCAGCTGGCTGAAAAGTATAAAGAGCATCCGGAAATTTGTAATGCCATCGGTGCCCACCATGATGAGATCGAAATGACTTCGATGATCTCGCCGATCATCCAGGCTTGTGATGCGATTTCAGGCGCACGTCCTGGTGCCCGTCGTGAGGTAGTTGAAAGTTATATCAAGCGTTTGAAAGAACTGGAAGAACTGGCACTTTCTTATCCCGGTGTTGAAAAGACATTTGCCATTCAGGCAGGTAGAGAGCTGCGTGTGGTGGTAGAAAGCGAAAGGGTGACCGATCAGCAGGCTGAATTGTTGGCTGCGGACATCTCTAACAGGATACAAACCGAAATGACTTACCCTGGACAAATAAAAGTTACTGTAATCAGGGAAACCCGTTCGGTTTCATTTGCCAAGTAATCAAATATTCTGCTTCTGGCAGAGGTACATAAATCGAAAGCGATAGATTATTCTATCGCTTTTTTTTATATTTACACCGGAAAAACCAATAAGGACATGAAGAAGGAGCAAAGAAAAGGAGCAGTGCTGGGCGCTAAAAGCGAAGTGGACATTCTTTTTGATAAGTATGCCGAAAGTCACCAAAATCAAACCAATGAGATCATCCATTGGATTTGTGTTCCATTAATTGTCTTCAGCTTACTTGGACTGGTATGGGCCATCCCTTTTCCGCACCTTGAATTCCTTGGTAAGTTCAATGGCTTCATCAACTGGGCGTCATTCCTGATCGCCTTTTCGATCTATTATTATTATCGCTTGTCGCCTGTAATGTCTTACCTCATGCTGTTGCTCATCTTCGCCATGTCTTTCTTTATCGTACAATTGGAGAAGGTAGAAGCGGCTGGTGGCCCCTCACTTTGGCTTGTTTGTGCGGTTATTTTTGTGCTTTCCTGGATCGGCCAATTCATCGGTCATAAAATCGAAGGAAAGAAGCCTTCATTTTTAGAAGATGTTAAGTTTTTGTTAATTGGTCCAATTTGGTTATTGCACTTTATTTGCCAAAAAATAGGCCTAAGATATTGATCTGGAAGCCATTTAACAATTCCTTAACGTTAAGGTTAACGAATGGTAATTTACGGCTAACATACAGCTAACATTGTGGTAATAGCTTTGCTGGAAATTAAAACACGGCAAATTGAAATCACAACTAAATCTCAGAAAAGCAATAATTACGCTATTATTCGTAGTTATTAGTGCAGCAGTTTTTGCGCAAACGGGGAAAATTTCTGGTAAAGTATCTGACGGCAAAACAGGTGAAACACTGATTGGTGTTACGGTAAAAATTAAGGGGACTACTAAAGGTGCTTCAACTGATGTTGAGGGAAGGTATCTAATTAGTGCTTTGGCCCCTGGTAAATATACCATCGAAGCTTCCTATATTGGTTATTCAACAAAAAACATCACCGAGGTAGAAGTAAAAGGCAGTAATGCGACCATCGTTGATCTGATTTTGGAAGAATCTAACAGCCAAGCATTAAATGAAGTAGTTATATCAGCAAGTGTAAGGCAGGAAACTGTAAATTCACTTTACTTATCACAGAAAAACAGTGTAAGCATTTCTAGTGGTATTGTGGCAGATCAGATTAAGAGGTCGCCAGATCGTAACACTTCGGAGGTTTTGAAACGCGTAAGCGGGGCAAGTATCCAGGACGGAAAATTTCTAATCATAAGAGGGTTATCTGATCGCTATAATGCAGCCTTGATTAATAATGCAATTCTACCAAGTAGTGAGCCGGATAGAAGAGCTTTTTCTTTTGATATCATACCTTCCAATTTAATTGATAAGATTGTGATCAACAAAACTGCCAGTCCTGACCTACCGGGCGACTTTGCAGGCGGAGTAACTCAAATTATTACTAAGGATATACCTACTCAAAATTTCCTTAATTTTTCTGTTTCAACAGGCTATAATAGCGAGTCGACATTTAAAGACTTTTACTCTGGTAAAAGATACGGCTCGGAGTTTTTAGGTTTCACAAGCTCAGAAAGACGGTTGTCAGGTTCATTCCCAGCTAACCGCTCGCTTTATGCCGACGCTTCTGTAGCTGACCGTATTGCGAACACAAAGTTGGTTCCTAATAATTTTGCTCAACAAGAGTACGTCGCATTACCATCGTCTAACTTACAGGTTAATTGGGGTGCAGTTAAACAGTTGTCGGATTATAAATTTGGAAGTATACTTTCATTGAACTATAGGAACGGACAGAATATTCAGCAGGCCTTTAGAGAGAGTTTTGATGGAATCAATACCGTTTATGAATATAATGATAATAACTATCGATTCAATACGAATATTGGTGTGCTGGCAAATTT
>JAPSHM010000024.1 GCA_031179845.1 Pedobacter sp. | reverse complement strand
CCTACCATTTCTGCTCCGGGTTATACCAATGTAGCTACAGGAGTATGGTTCAATAAGCATAATGTTCCTGATAATGCGCTTAAGGCACCTAATTACCATTATCCAACGATCTTTAGGTTTTTTAAGGACCAATATCCTGAGAAAAAGATTGGTATTTTCTCGAGTTGGGAAGATAATCGTACAAAGCTAATTGGCGAAGGACTGGCGCAAACCGGAAACATCAAGTTTGACTATATATTTGACGGACTTGAACTGGATACTATAAAGTATCCGCACGACAAAGAAAGACAGTTTATGGCAAATATTGATCAGGCTGTTACCAACGAGGCTGCGAGACAGATCAAAGAGAATGCACCGGATCTGTCATGGGTTTACCTGGAATACACAGACGATATGGGCCATATGTTTGGCGATGGCGATAGGTATAATGATGCGGTGGAAACTGCTGATAAGCAAATTGGTCAGATCTGGGAAGCTGTAAAACTACGTCAAAAAGAGTTCAACGAAGATTGGTTAATAGTGGTTACTACTGACCATGGGCGCGACCCGAAGACCGGCCACCATCATGGCGGTCAGTCGGATAGGGAACGGGCATCCTGGATTGCAACTAACGCACGCCCGCTTAACAGGTACGCTGCGAAAGGAAATGCCTCCGTGGTTGATATTCTACCTACTATTGCAAGGCACCTGAATATTTCACTTTCTGCTCAACAAAAGCAGGAACTGGATGGTGTACCGCTAATTGGAAAAGTGTCCTTATATCAACCGGAAGTTGTTGTCGCGAACGGCGTTACTACCTTGAAATGGCTGCCTGGCCAGGATAATGGGAAAGTTAAGATCTGGGTATCTACCGACAATAAATTCAAAGAAACCGGTATAGCGGATACTTACAAACTATTGGCTGAGGTGCCCGTACAGAATGGTAACTTTGTGATAGATTTTAGTAAGTTGCCTTCCTCAGATTTTTATAAAGTAGTTTTGGAAGGAAAGTATAATATGGTAAACCGCTGGATAGTCAATAAAAAATAAAGTATAACACACACGTAATGCATCAATCTGTCTATAAGTTCATTTTTGATTCTCTTGGATGGCTTGGTGCATTACTTTTTTTAGTCTCCTACCTTTTGCTGATTATAAAAAGGTGGTCCGCAACGTCTTTTATTTTTCACCTCTTCAATCTGCTTGGAGGGGTATTCTTGTTTTTAAGCGCTATGTATGACCATTCCTATCCTTCAGCTTATATCAACATTGCCTGGGCTTTTATAGCAGCTTATGGAATCTTCACCGATAATTTTAAACCCCGAACATAACTGCATTAAATTTGTTAGCTAACTAAGCAATTTGATGCGCATGAAACAATACAAAATTGAAATCGCGGTTGGAGATCAGGGAAAGTACTATGATATTACTCCTTTAGGAAACGCACTGTACGAAATAGCTATTGAAGGTGAAAAGGTGGGGACATTACAGCTCGATGAGAATGACCACACGCATTGTGAAATTCAGGGCTGTGAATTGGATATGCCGGAACTCCATGCCATTCGTGAAGGAATTCAATATCATGAACAATGGGCTTCGAATGGGAAAAATGGAAACATATGAAGGAGTCAGAATATAACGCTAAGGAGCAGATTCCCAATATGCAATTGGTATCCAGACTGTCCTACCTGATGGATAAACAGTTTAGGTTTCCGGGAACAAATTTCAGGTTTGGCCTGGATCCGGTTCTGAACCTTATTCCAATTGCAGGCGACATGACCGGACTTTTAATCTCTGGTGGATTGCTGCTTGCAATGATTAGGAAGGGAGCGAGTAACAAGGTGGTGGTATTGATGACCCTAAATATTTTACTGGATGCAACGATTGGCGCTATCCCAATAATTGGGCAGATTTTTGACTTTTTCTTCAAAGCCAATTCCAGAAATATTAGATTGATGCGGGAACATTATTTGGAGAATAAGCATCAGGGGAGTGGAAAAGCAATTATTGTGTGGACTGTAGTTATCGTAGTGGTCGTGCTGATTGCTGCGGCTTATGGTTTGTGGCATTTGGGTGCCTGGCTCTTTGGAATGTTTTGATATTCTACCAGTATGTAAAAAATGAGGCAATCTAAAAGAGCTAATGATATTTTAAGAAGAAAGATCTACATCATAATCTTCAGGTCTGACACTTATGCAGGGAAATTATTTGACGTGATCTTGCTGATCATGATTCTTTTGAGCATCCTGTCTGTTTTTATGGAAAGTGTAGCCAGCTTTCGAGCTGAATACGGACCAATAATCTACGTTATAGAATGGGTATTTACGATTCTTTTTACAATTGAATATGCGCTAAGGATTTATAGCAGTCGTCATCCAAAAAAATACATTTTCAGTTTTTATGGTTTAATTGATTTAATCGCTTTTCTTCCAACATACCTGAGCTTGCTGTTTGTAGGAAGCCATTACCTGGTGGTCATACGCGCTTTTCGCTTGCTCCGCGTTTTCAGGGTTTTAAAGCTTTCCAGGTATATGTATGAGGGGAATATTCTATCGAGTGCGCTTAAAGGAAGTATGCATAAGATCGTGGTATTTTTAGCCAGTGTGGTCATCTTAGTCACCATTATAGGAACGCTTATGTATCTTATTGAAGGAAATAAAAGTGGTTTTACGAGTATTCCTACTTCGATCTATTGGGCCATTGTTACCATCACGACTGTAGGATATGGAGATATTTCACCTGTAAGTCCGCTCGGGCAATTTCTAGCAAGTATCTTAATGATCATTGGTTACGGTATTATCGCGGTGCCTACAGGGATTGTTTCTGTTGAAATGGCGCGGGCCACAGAAGAAGCTAAGAAGAAATGCACCCATTGTCATCTACCTATTCACAGCACGAAAGACAAGTTCTGTGCACACTGTGGAAAGGAAGTAATTAAGTAACCTATGATGCCTCGAATGCACAATAAATAGAAATAAAACTGCTTTCGTTATCCTTAATTTATTCGGATTGTTTTTCTTCCAATTTTTTAATTCGATTACTTAACTCAAATAACAATCGCTCCTGATTTAGGAGCAGTTGTCTCTGATTTTCCAATGTTTTATTCTGATCAATCAGGTACAAGGTTAATTCTTCTATTTTCATCATTTGTTTTTTTTGCATTTCCCCTATATTTAAGCCTTCCTTGATGATTTCAGCTTCAGTAGGTATATCAGGGAGATGTTTATTAAGTGCAATATATGCATCTAGTTCAGTCAATGACGGCAGGACATAATTGGAATGAAATACGTAATCAGCCCAGCCAGCCATAGTTACGTTTACGCTTTGGCCCGTAATAGTCCCTGCCACAGCTAGTAATGACTGGGGATTTTTGGTGCCAATGCCAACATTACCTGTTGAATTGATGCGCATACGTTCTTTACCGAAAGTTCCAAGAACTATATTCTGGTACATGTCAGGTATTTGCGAATAGCCGCTTAGGTCTATATAGGCTTTTTGACTCGCATTAGTTCCTCCACCCGCGCTTAACCTTAAGAAGCCGTCATCAGCGTAGGAAGATGTATTGCTCCGGCCGCGGACATCGTTTTGAGTGCCACTAAGAATGGCAGGGCGAACGCTGGTATTAGTCAAGCCGGTATTGATGGATACTCCTCCTTGTACCTGAAGTTTACTAATTCCATCATCTGCACTACCTATTACAATCCGGTTAGTGGTTCTGTTTCCATTTGTGGTTACGGTTTGTAAGTCTTGCGCATAAATATGTACAATAGTAAAATTTAGAGCGACGAAAAAAAACAATTTCTTCATAGGTGTGCTTTTTGTGATTTAGATATAAAACTAGTTAATTTTTTTAATGTAGAACATTTTTTTTATCTTGTGTCGGAGACAATTACGTTGTATTCACACTTAGATATCTTGTACAATTAACGTAGGTTAACTAGATAAAATTTCTAGTTCCATTTATAGCGTCCCAAATCATTTTGGCCTTAACAAACTTTCTATGATATGTGTTGGAATTGATGATACGTTAAGAATCCATTGTTCATTTTTATGCGCTAAAAAAACCGCGGTTCTTCAGCGAATATTATTTTTGTGAAAAGCATACGTTTCCTGCAAAATAGAACGGTTTTCATTTCTTGTTGAAATTCGAGAAATAATGCCGAGTGCATACAGGCTGCACTGAAGTTTCTTATTATTAACGTGAATATAAAAGCAACAAATTTTACCGGAAAGCAAAATAAACTAAAATGAAAATACGAATTCTAATCATCACAATTTTGGCTTTCGGCCTGGTTTTGAAAGTGAAATCACAGAACTACAATTCACTCAATTATAACGCCAATACAACTCCAATTAATGGTGTGAAAATTAGAACCAACTTGCCTTTTACAAAAGGAACACAAATGCCGACGATAATTATTGAAGGATTCAATTATGGGACCAGTGAAACAATAGGGTTAATTATAAATTATTATATCTGGTCTGTTGGACCTGATTTAAACGATCCGGCTAATTTTTACTTTCACAACCCGGCAATTTCTTCTTTTGGAGGGTATACGCCAATAGTTTATCTCGCCAATGAAAATGGGAAAGTTATTATATTTCTAGACCAAAAAGACTATCATCAGCGGTTTACCATAAGATGCTTCGCTCAGGGGATGGGCGAACATCCGAGTTGGTTTCAGGGCTGGACTGCTGTTGATGAGCCCAATAACGGTACTAAAACTGTCCTAATTTCTTACAAAAATAAGTTTAAGGGCGAAGTCGTCATGCCTGGTAATGGCATATGGAATTCCGCTGGCAATGTTGGAATAGGAACTACTGCTCCGAAAGATTACAAGCTTGCAGTCAATGGAAAGATACGGACTCAGGAAATTAAGGTAGAAAATGCAAACTGGCCAGATTATGTGTTTGATAAATCTTATCAACTCCCTACACTACAAGAAACAGATCATCACATCAAGGCGAAAGGGCACCTTCCTGGAATTCCTTCTGCTGCGGAAGTTAAAGTCAATGGGATTGAACTTGGCGATATGAACGCGAAACTATTGCAGAAGATTGAAGAACTGACCCTGCATTTGATTAGAATGGAAGACAGGGCCGTAAAACAACAAATCGAAATCAATCATTTAAAATCTAAATTCAAAACTGAATAAGGTTGACGAATAGAAGAGACACAAAAAGTAAACAATCTGTTAAAGATAAAACGACTTAAATAATCATTATGATAAAATACATATTACCGATTATACTTTTGGCTAGCCTTCAGCTAACAGCGCAAACTAATACTTTTCCTCTAGACGGTCATGTGGGTGTAGGGACCTTAAGCCCTGAGAATTCAGAAGGGTGGCAAAAGGTCCTGGAAGTGAAAGGACTCTTAAGTTCAAAAACCTTAACGTCCACTAATTCCGTAATCGCGGGTACCTGGGCACATAATTCCGGTTTTTACGGTGCTGTGCCGGGAGGAATTACAGGGACTTTTACCAATCATCCTTATTCCTTTATTACCAACAAACTTACCAGAATGGTGATTTTGGCAAATGGTAACGTTGGTTTGGGAACTTCAAGCCCGTCTGATCTGCTCGTACTGGATGCTGGCAATGTAAGGAGAGGATTAACTATTACGGGTCAGGGAAATGGAACTGTATATTCTGACATCTCAATGAGAGTAAAGGATCAACAAACTATTCCGGTTGGCAATCCCTTTGTTTGGTCGATAAGTCATAGAAAAGATGGTTATTTTTCTGATAGTGATGCCTCGGGTACTTCCCTTGAATTTTATTCCAACAACGTTGGCGGCGGGTATTTTGCTCCTCTGAGTTTTAAGGCGAATGGCGATGTAGTAATCGTGTCTAATAAAAATGCAGTCTCTGGAAATGTGGGTATTGGGACTACTACGCCGAGGGAAAAGCTTTCCGTCAATGGTAATGTGCGTGCTAAAGAAATTAAAGTGGAGAATGCAAATTGGCCGGACTACGTCTTTGCAGATGGTTATAAGCTTCCTTCGTTGAGAGAGACAGAAAAATATATTAAGGAAAAGGGGCACCTGCTTGGGATACCGTCAGCTTCTGAGGTAAAAGTTAATGGGATCGATTTAGGGAAAATGAACGCGAAGATGTTGGAGAAGATAGAAGAATTGACTTTGCACTTAATTGAAAAAGACAAGCAGATTAGCAATCTCCAGGAGGAAAACAGGACTAACCAGATTAGAATTATTAGGGAAAGAGGGCTGCTAAATGACTTAATACAACGAATTGAAATACTAGAAAACAAAAGAAATAAAGAATGACAAGGCAACTAACCTATCAAAAACTCATTCAAGAGAATGGACACTTGTCTGGCATCCCATCCGCTGGGAACTTGAAGGCTAAGGGATTGATCTGGCGAAATGAATGCTAAACAAATAAATGATCTACCAAAAAACAATTTATCCAGTCAAATGACAAAAAAACTTGCTTCGGCGATACTGATATTGATGTGTAACTTATCATATGGTCAGAATAATACTTTTCCAGCGTCTGGAAAAGTAGGAATTGGGACAATTTCACCGTCCTCTCAAATTGAAATCTTAGCTCCAGCTGTAACGGGTGGTGAAAAGTTACTTAAACTGAACGTTTCAGATGCACCAAATGATTTCTTGCAGGTGATTAATACAACAAATGCGGGAAACATATTTATGCCGGCCATTTGGGGAAGTGTAACTTCGGGACGAACAACATCGTTGTACTTAATAGCTGAGACAAATGTCGAAAATGACATTGGAACCATTCCACTTGCAATGTTTGATTCTAGGGTGACCGGAGGAATGGCTAATAATAGACCTTTGTTCGGTTGGGATAGTTATGGATCACGTCGTATGACTTTGCTAGCTAATGGAAACTTAGGCATTAATACGAGTAATCCAACAGAAAAATTAGCAGTCAATGGTAATATTCGCGCCAGGGAAATAAAAGTTGAGGTTGCTAACTGGCCTGATTTTGTTTTTCTGAAGCATTATGATTTGCCAGAATTTAAGGATTTAGAAAATTACATTTCCGAACATGGGTACCTACCTGGAATTCCTTCGGCAGAAGAAGTCAAATCAAATGGTATTGAATTAGGAGCAATAAATGCAAAATTATTGCAAAAAATAGAAGAGTTGACTTTGTATGTGATAAAACTAGCCAGGGAAAATGAAAAACAACAGCAGGAAATTGATCAAATTAAATGCAAATAGAATGAAGCAAAACAGTAATTGCCTATAAACAATGGTAATGAATAACTATGGATACATTCTTTATGCGGTCTGTTAGCTAACTATCAACGATTAATTCCGGTTTGTTTTAGTTGTATCACCGTTATCCTTTCCGCCAGTCTTAACTGTGATTGCCTTTCTTTCTTCTGGCAATGCAAGTCTTACATTTAAGGCTATCTTTTTTTGTTCATCTTCAGAAATAGTTTTTAAATATTTCAAAAAGCTAATTGTAATAGTATCTTTAAATGAAGCGAACATTATATTTTTAATTGGTCTTTGGCTGCCTTGCTTTAAGACATTTTCCTCAAAAAAACGATTTTCAGTACCCTTTGGAATAACAAAGATCTGATTAGACATTAAGTGAAGGGAATCAGGCTCAGGCTCATCATAGACACCTCCAGTTTTCCTGGACTCGGGCATAGAATAGAAAAAAATCTGATCACTTGAATCTGCAACAAAGGTATATATGGCGTATTTTACTTTAGGCGGCATCAAGACAACGCCAAGGGAATCCGTATGTGAAATTTTATGTAGACTATCCTGTTCCGAAATTATATATGTATATGAATTATTACAAGATGATAATAGTAATGCGATAAACACATATAAGACTACATATGACACTCTGTTCTTCGTAGGAAATATGCTTAAAATTCTATCTGTGATCTTTAACATCTTCATTATATGATTTTGTAAATCGGGTTGTACTTTTTACCGCATCCATTTGCTGACTAAAGTTCAAATAGGCTTTGGCTTGTCCATTATATAAATTTTTATGATCTATAGCACCAGTCTTCGTTAATAATTCCAATCTTTTTTCATATGCTTTGGTCCCAGGTTGTATGGTGCCATTGTTTAGGTCTTGCCTCAATTCCCGCAACCTGCTTTGACTTGGAAAAGCATGTACAAATGCCTCGTGACCTAATGTAGAGATGGCATCATCAACTTTTTGTCCTGTTTTAAGCCAGATTTGTTCGACAACTTTTTCTCTCACATCATACTTATTGTCACTCCCTCCGTAACCATCCTCACCTAGTTCATTTCCATCCGGTTTTGCAGTAAGTGTACGCCCAACGACTTCAGTTCCGCTTGAGGCACCTAAATTATCTGAACTACCTATAGCGAGTAGATCATTTGCAAATTCTCCATCTTTTTTAGTAGTATAAACATGATTCTTCTTCCCGATAGTGATAGTTAAAGATTGCCCTTTTTTCAAATAACTTGAGATAAAAGCTTGACCGTTCCTCGTTTTTAAAAACTCGACTAAAGCTTGCTTTTGATCGTTATCGGTCAATTGGCTGAGATCTACATCCCTGCCGTCAGGATCAATTAATGATGAGGGGTTGTTCATAGAATAGGCATATGGCGAAATGCCATAATATTTTTCAGTCATTGGATCCACTACATTCCACCTGCCTATTACCGGGTCATAAAACCTAGAGCCATAATCATATAATTTTTCCTGCTCTTGTTTTTCTTTTCCGTTATACTGATACAGGTTCTCTGTATCTTTCAATGTTCTCTGGATGTCAAGTCCTAACGCATAATAATCAGTTTCCTGAATAGGATTTGCTACCCCCGCCGCATTAATAACAAAGTACAATCTTCCATTACCAAGGTGGTCTGTCAAAGTGTATTCGTAAGCGTAACTAGTTGCACTATTGCGTACCACTCGTCCCTCTTCTGTGAATACATACTTCAAAGCTCCGCCCTCATATTGGATTCCACCAATATACTCATTATTTATATTTGCCGATGCAACCTGTTTTCTTAATTTATTTCCTGTAGCATCGTAGGTATAACTTACCGCTGCTGCTCCTGCATTTAAACCACTTGGTAGATTTAAATAGTTATAGGTTACGGCTGTCAGGTTGTTGTCTGTACTGGCTGTATTAATCCTGGAACTCATATTGCCATTTGGATCATAGCTATAGCCTGTTGTTCCCGCAAGCTGAAAAGCTGCATTGTTACCAGCTGTTGTACTGTCCAATACGGAAGCCAGTTGGTTTCCGGTGGCATAAGTATAATTTAACTGATCTACGAGTGTGCCTCCCTGTCTGCGTTGTAAGCGGTTTATATTGCCCATTGGATCATAACCGATCAACTCGTTGTTGTTGTCATTGCTTATGGCTGATTTTAACCGGTTCAGTTTATCATAGGTATAGTTGTAAAATTTCCCCGCTGCCCATTCCTGTCTACTGACGTTTCCGTTGAACTGGCTTACTACACCAGCAATTACATCCTCGTACTTTAGATTTTGGGTGAACAAAGGGGCCGTTTGGCTCTTTAACCAACCTCTGGGATTATAGGTATAGGTTATGGTTTGTGCGAATACAGGTGTGATCAGATTGGCACTGTAGAGCTGTTTGCTCGTTAACTGACCAATTTCATTATAAATCTTACGACTAAGCAGGATCTCCGCATTGGTGGTAGATACATTATCTCCCGTCTTTTGATAAATGTCTTTTGGCCTTCCCTGGTGATCATAGGTAAAACGGTTTGCTACATAGAGTTGTTCCGTACTATCTACATAATGCCTGCGGGTATTGGTTAGCACTTCATCCGTAAAACTATAAGTACTACTCACATCATCATAACTGGTATTAGATACTGCTGCATTTTTATAATGCTGTTTAATGCTCCTGACCACCCTGGCTTCATTATCATAATAATTTATCGTCCAAAGCATTTGCGTTGTGCCAAGAACATTCACCTGACTGGCCGTAAGTAAGGCATTGATCATGGGACTATAGGATCCGCTTAGGTTGAAAGGTCTGACTGCGGGAAGATTTGGAATGTTATAATTATCATAATAGTTCCAGCTCAATACCGCAGTGATTCCCGTAGTAGGCCAGCACTTGTTACTGTAAGCAGCTCCCGGGGCCCGGCTTTCCCAAGAAGCGATAGATGGCTGCGCATCTATCGTGGTTTGTAATGCCGCACGATAGCTAATGTTTGCTGCACTGGCGGGATAGCTATAGATGCCAGTTTGGATTACCCGGCCGAAGGCGTCGTATTTAGTGAACAACCACTCCTGAACAGCTTTACTCCGCTGAAGAGCATCCTGGCTGGCAACCAATTGGTCCAGATTGTTGTATACCATGAACTCCCATCCTTTGCCCGGAATCTTCTTTTCGACCAATCGGTTATGCCCGTCATAACGGTACAGATAACAAAAATTATCCCGCGTGGCCTGGGTTGGCACGGTTGCTGCATCAGGATCAGCTGCCGGAGGAAGTATAAAGCTTAGGTTCCCATTGTCATCATACACATAATAAGTGGAAAGGGTTTCTATAGTAGCTCCATTTTTATTAAACATTCGTTTAAGCACCACGCGACCTTCCTTGTCCTTGTATTCCTCACTTGTTCCGGCCTTACCATCCGCACTGATCCAATTCTCGTCTTTCGTGATGGTTAGATAAAGCTCATTTGCACTATAGTACCCTGTTCCTGATAACGTTCGCTCATGGGTGCGTCCAGCTGTGGTTTGGGGTGTCGCCGAATATAACCGGACAGCGAAACCTGTTGTTGTGTAGGTGGTTAACGTGTTATTGGTGCCGAAGTCTACCGCTGTTGTTCTGCCAGAAGTAGCTGTACGGCTGGTGGAAGGCTGCCAAACCGCACCTGGGGCCCCTTGTTCCAACACCCGGTTCAGTGGACTGGCTTCAAATACCGTTTTGGAAAATGCTGCGCCGGGGATGGAAACTACCCCAGGTGAATTCCAGCCCGCAGGATTAGCGGGATCGGTATAAAAACCGGCCTGTTCTGTTAATGCACTGGCTTTATAGCTTCCATTATTACTGGCTACCGTACCCGAATAAGGCAAATACTTTTTATCTTCACGGCCAAAAGCATCAAAGGCCATGGGAGTAACTAAGTCCCGAAATGTAGGACTGGCCTTCAAGCCCACAACCTGTAGCGACCTACCCAGTCCGTCAAAGTATTGAATTGATGCCATGACCTGACAAGTTGTGTTATTAGGGTCGGCTGGTTTAGTAATACCAGCGACCCTTGGGGTATAGGTGACAATATAATTTTGATCATTACTTAAAGAGGTGGCTAAAGGAGTACATCCTTCCGTAATAATGGCCGAAAAAAATTGTCCGGGAGCAGTTGAAAAACCCGGTGATAATGTAATACTTAGAGGTGCCGTGTATGCACCAGAGGTATTTGGCTGGTTAAGGATCAATTGAGCATGGAGCGATCCAGATAAGATTAATCCCCCGATCGTAAGAAATAGTAATTTAAAATAAAAGCGCTTTTTCATAACATAGGTATAAAAAATACAGGTTCAAAAGAATGAATGGCTTTCGTACTTCCGCAACCTGTATATCTTTAATCATTGAGCGCCATTACCTTTTTAGTATCTAAGCACAAGTTATATAAGTTTTCGATAATTAACAATAATACAGGTTAAATTTTTTAAAATTGAATTTGGTTGTTTTTTCTTTTCTTGATAAATTGTTCGTCAGTGTGTTTATTCCTCTGATCAAATTTTCCACTAGGTCTTTCGAGAATACTCGCCTTTAAAGCTAGAAAAAAGTTAGTTGATGCCGGTCACTTTACTTAACCTCGTTCTTATTTATCGCGTCCTTTTTCCTGCCAGGTTAATTATTCCGCAATTAGCTTATTCGGCCAATAAAATATATAAAAGGTTGTTTCGAGTTTGTTACTTTTGCAGGAAAAGAAAGATTGAACTTCGTGCCATTCCTTTCCGCTATGAATATTTCCTTAGACTAGCTAGCGATTTTAGTTTTCATACGATTAAATCGCAGCTGATTATTATAAAGTATTCGGTTGGAAATTTGTCAACAGTTTTCAATCGGGGCTGATTGCAACAGCCTTTTAAGCAATTTAAACACAAAAAATAATGAATCATTGGTTAGTAAAATCGGAACCCTTTAAGTACAGCTGGATTAAATTTAACGAAGACAAACGTACCTTTTGGGATGGTGTTCGCAACTACCAGGCGCGTAATAACTTGAAGGCCATGAAAGAAGGCGACCTGGTCTTGTTTTACCATAGCAATGAAGGTAAAAACGTGGTAGGTATTGCTAAAGTGGTCAAAGAGTTTTATCAGGACCCAACTACGAATGATGCCAATTGGGTTGTGGTAGATTTGGTTCCGGTTGAAGCGCTAAAAAATCCGGTAAGTTTAGCGCAAATTAAAGCTGAGGAAAGCTTGGCTGATATCTCATTAATTAAACAAGGTCGCTTATCAGTAATGCCATTAAAAGCTGAGGAGTTCGACAAGATTCTTGAAATGGGAAGTTAGTAGTTGCTCCTGGACTATGTAAGGGTAGGCGAGGCTTCTTTTAAGAATGCGACATATTGTAGAAAATGGATCTTCAAGGGATACCATCAGCCAAAGAAGTGGAATTGAAATAAAATGTCAAACATAGGTTTGCAAGAATTACATAGTAAATTTTTTGCATTGGATAAACCATCGTTAAGTAATTGAATTTTTGTTTTGGGAGGGAGAAGGCCGATTTGTCCAGGTTGAAGCGGTTTTGATGCTTCAATACATGCCAATATTTATTTTGAATAAGAAACCTCAGTGCACACGGGCTGCACTGAGGTTTCTTATTCTTATAGACCCATAAAATAAATTCGGTTAATATGAATGGTTTCAGATTTACTATCATTTTCCTCCTGTTTTGTCAAGTAACATCTGGACAGGTGAAGCATACCTTTTCCAAACTTTTTTCTCAACCTGGTGTTGGTGATTGGATCCAATTTGGGCAAATTGATCATTTGCCTTCTGGTACATTTGTAAACATAAAAGTTTGGGCACATTATGATAACCAGCTGTTTTTTGAAGAGTTCGAAGTTGCTGCTACCTCATATGGTAATCCTAATCTTGATTGGGTCGAAGTAGCTCCTAAATTAACTAATTCTTATAGTGGTGTTCAGAGCTTTGCCCTCGATGTTAATTATAAGTGTGTACATAGTTGCCCACTTGTAATGCGACTGAGAAGGTTGTCAGGAGGTAGCTCGTCTGGATATATCAACTTTATAGTCGAGTCCAATTCAGGTTTTTCAGAATTGAGTATAGAGGGCACTAGTGGAGTGGTTAGTGCGGGATTTTTAGGGAACAATGGTGGGTATAAATTTCCAGTATCCAACTCTACTTTCAATGCTAGCGAGCAGGGCCTGTTTATAAATCCTACAGGTGATATAGGGGTTGGGACAATCAACACAGGAGGGTATAAATTTGCTGTAGCCGGAAATATGATCGCTGAATCGGTTAAGGTTCAGTTGAAAGGATCATGGCCGGATTATGTGTTTGACAAATCTTATTACCTTCCAGATCTTCAGGAAGTCGAGAAACACATTAGAGAGAAGGGCCATTTGCCCGGCATCCCATCTGCTGCGGATGTAAGAGCTAACGGTATCGATTTAGGAGAAATAAATGCGAAACTATTGCAGCAGATTGAAGAACTGACTTTGCATATAATTGAACTGAGCAAACTCATTAAGAGTCAAAACGATGCGCAGCAAAAAGAAATTAATTATCTGAAATCTAAATTGAAATGATATGAAACCATTCAATTGGCTTGTCTTCTTTTTTGTAATAGTAACTACTCCATGCATTGGGCAGGATGCAACTTTTAACTATTTGACAATACGGGACCTCACCAAATCAGGTGGAGCTGCCGCTATCTTTGGTTGGGGAGATTCCCCAGATAATACGCTAGATGCACGGCCTAATTCCCGTACAGATGCACTACCCTATATGATCAATCATCACACCGGTCTAACGCTTTCGGCGCACTCGTCATATGGTGGCATCAGGTTTTACAATCAAGGATACCCGAATCCGTATGACCCAGTAGGGTCTGTAATGGTAATGAGCATAACAAACGGGAATGTTGGGATCGGTACTGGTACACCCAGTTCAAAACTCGCTGTTAATGGAAATATCAAAGCAAAAGAAATCAAAGTAGAAATTGCCAACTGGCCAGATTATGTATTCGACAAAGCTTATTCCCTGCCAACTCTTCAGGAAACAGAAAAACACATTCTAGAAAAAGGGCACTTGCATGGCATCCCATCGGCTGCGAATGTAAAAGCTAACGGGGTTGATTTGGGGGAAATGAATGCTAAATTACTGCTGAAGATTGAAGAACTGACTTTGCATCTGATACAAAAGGACAAAGAAATTAAGAACCTTCAAAATTTAATAGAAAGGATTGTTCAACTGGAAAATAAGTTTGATAAAATATCGAGAGAACGTTTTCTTCCAGTTCCTCAGTAATTGCGCTTTTATAGCCCATTTTTAATCTACCATGTGCTTCTCCCCATCTTATTAGTCCTGCATATGGAATGAATGAAAAGCCCAGTGTTGCCAGTACTAAGGCAACACGATTTGTTTGCTCTGTGCACGGAAGATATTGAACTATTTTACGAAGTAGTCTGTTTTCGGCTTTTGAACATTGCCTCAGCTTCCTTTTTAACCCAAAAATTATTTTCACTCTTTTCTTTGGTGCATACCCGCTGCACTGTGTTTTTGTAAAATTGTGCCGAAGCTTTTTAAACTAATTTGAAGGTAATGGTAATTAGTCTTTCAATGAAATTCGAGAACAAGTTATATGAAAATAAATATCCTACATTCTGTTTTACATTTGAAATGGCTAAACAAACCTTTAATAACTTTTTTAGTTCTGATGCATGTTGTTACAATTTGTAAAGGACAAAATGAAGTGGGTGTAAACAATGTCAAGGGAGTCCTATCCGTAACTGTACCACTCAGTGAATGGAAAATCCGTGATTTTGAAACTAAAGTAAGTCTTGTTTACACGGCAAAATCTGTCAAAGTCAAAAGCAGCGGAAATGAGGATTTGCCTGTTGGCTGGACGCTAAATGCCGGAGGAAGCATTGAAAGAATACTAAAAGGATTACCTGATGAGTATCAAAAAGTAGGTGACAACAGACAAGGCTGGATGAATATTGGCATCCACCGTTTAGCTCAGAGTTTTCAGATTTCTGATGACAACGATCCCAATACATGTCCGGACGAAGCTAAAAACCGCACATCAATAATGGCAAACTGGGGATACACACTGGATTCAGAACCGGATTGGTTTGTTGTAGCTGTACCGGGGCTTACTTGTAAACTGATATTGGATAACAACAATACCTTTAGAGCGGTTCCTGCACAGGATTTGAAAATCGAATTCCTAGATCAAAACACGATCAATCCATACTTTGTGATCACCAAAACAGACGGAGTTAAGTATACATTCAGGACTAATACAAAAACCACAAAACAGCTGAGTAAAGTTTATACGAACTCTAATCTGGATATTTTTAATCGGGAATATGAACATTTCAAAACACCTTTAACCTATATCAATACCTGGTACCTTGATAAGATTACTACCGCTGGGAGCGAACACAACTCCATTATTTTCGATTATAGTGAAAGGGTGGTAACGGACTCCGACATTACGCAATCAACGGTTTCCAGCCTCAGTACGGGAAGTAATACCTTTGCTGATATTCCTGTCTACACAACAATAACCTCTAATCCTGTTTTAAAACGATTATCGACCATTAAGTCATCTAACGGACAATCGCTTTCTATTACCTGGGTCCCGACTTTGAAGTTTGATCTTACCAGTTCGGGAAACATAAGTACCGTAAACGTGCATACTAGCTTCCTCGGCTCTGGTTCAAGAAACTTCTTGAATTCAATAACAGAAACGTCCAACAACTGTACTTCGGTAATGTATAGTTTTGAGTATCATGGTTACACCCCAAATCGTTCGTTGAACGCGCTTCCAAACGGCAGTTCAAATAAATATGATGTTTGGGGATATTATAATAATTTGTTAACCAGGCGCCAGCTAAATGTATTTCCAGGGATTTCGGGGACTGCGGGGATTTATCGGCCATATCAGATTGATACATATTCAGGTGAAAATTACTCTTTAAATGGTAGTGACCCTGTAATTGACGAAGCTTCGATAACTTCAGGCATGCAGTCAAAGATCACTTATCCAAACGGGGGAAGTTCTTATTTCGAATATGAAAGTAACAGCTTTTGGGATCAGGATGGCAATGTCGAAATTAAAGGAAGTGGAGCAAGGATAAAAAAAATCACCCATTTTGATGGGATTTCTCCCACTAAAGCTAAAGTAATAGAATATGCATATCATATTCCCGGTCAATCACGAACCTCTGGAACCATCAAATCATTACCACAGATAGCGCTTACTACAAACTATTTTGCACATCCAAATAATTCTGGTGCTACATTGTCCCATGCACAAGTATTGGGATTAACCCCCAAACAATCGGCAAATTATTGGAAATACCTGACTTTGATCAATGATAGTGATTTGAGTGAAGCAGATCAAAGTGTAAGTTATCAATATGTTACAGTAAAGGAGCAGGGAAATGGGAGAACAGAATATAAATACAGTATCCCGTCCCATTTGTGGACAACTGATAATAACAGCCTAGTTTATCCTGCTATGGATTGCAGTGCCGGGAAAGCTGCTGTTCTGCCTGTTAGAAAAGGCTTTGGACAATATCCGTTTCCACCGAAAGAAGATCTTGAGTATGCGGAAGGGTTGATATTGGAAATGAAGTCATTTTCGGAAACAAATGTTCCCGTTAAAACTGATGAATATGAGTACGAAAATTACTCCAATTCTCCTCAGCAAATTTATGGTTTGGCATTTGATAACTTGTATGGAAACCTTTTATTTGGCCGGTATGCTATTGCTGTCAATGCAAAGGTATTAAAAAGAGAAAAAGAAACGGTTTATGATACCGGAGTATCTGGTAATAGCACCTTTGCGGAAGTTTTATATGACAACTCCGGGCCCAATAGAACTGTTCGTAGTAAGACTTTAGTTAACAGTGATAATATCATTGTAAGAACTGACTATTTCTATAGCGGAGATTTTAATATATCTGCCGGACAAGTTGCTGCCGATCCTTTTGCCGAAGGGGTATACCTGCTCAATCAAAATTATATGAAAACTGCGCTTCTCGAAGAAATTGTTAAGAAGCAAGATCCCGGTTCGGCTGGTTTTAAAGCATACAATTCCAGGCTATCATTATATGCTAAAAATGCCTTAACTAGTCTACCCGTTTTGACTGAAAAGAAGGGCTTGGTGAGTGTAAACGGCTTATCCGGATATACTAACCTGTCTTTTAATGGGACATCGCTTTCTTATAACCCTACTTACAAGAGCTTAATCACGTTCAGCAATTTCGATATATATGATACGCCTGCTACACTAACAGAGAACAGGATGAAAAAAAGCTTCGCATATTTTAATAACATTCAGGCTCCATTTGCGACTTTTTATGGCTGTGAAATTAGCAATGTGGCGTTTACAGGTTTTGAGGGGAAAACGGGTAACCTGCAAGCGCTAAGTTTTACTTCGTCCGATTTCACTACGGATTCACATACTGGTAATTCGGCGGGTATTTTAAGGAATGGAAATAAATTGTTTCAAAACTTCGTCAAATCGAGCGGAAGTCAAAGTTACACCATTTCTTTCTGGGCGAAAAGCAGTATCGGGGGAAATGTTGCTGTTCAGATTAACAATTCAGTCCCTGCTACTATTTCGATTAGCAATGCCGACAAATATATTTTCTACCAAAAAAATATTGATGTTTCCTCAATCCCTGATAATTCAACTGTCACCTTAACAAGTTCATCAGCCGTAAAAATAGATGATATTGGGTTTTGTTCGCAGGATGTTCAATATGAAATGACAACATATAATTATCCCGCAGGTAAAGCGTCAGAAACCAATTCATCTGGTAAAACAATTTACAATGAATATGATGGTAAGGGCAGACTAACGTATGTTCGAGATGCCGAAAAAAACATTATACAATATAAAAGTTATCACAGTTATAATAGCACAATTACTTTGTCCGCTGGTTTTGGTCCTTCAGATGGCGTAATCCCTAATTCAGCGGTCTTTAATACTGGAAATTTTTGCATCGCTGGTGTAAAGTACAACTGGAACTTTGGCGACGGAACAACGCTCGAGACCTATGACCCACAGGTGTCTCATACGTTTGCGGACGGTGGTCCATATATCGTAAAATTGACAGCTTATCATCCCTACTACGGGACACGAACGAGCAGCAGGTCGTATAAAACGGCGTTGAGAGTTGGGACTTGTGTTGCAGGATTAGTTAGAAAGGATCTTTGCAATAAGCAGCCGGCTACTTATGGCGATTGTTCGGCTTCATATCTAGCTCCACCGAGTGGCGGTACTGTTTATATAAATACCCTTGGTGGTTGTCCTCCTGGCACCACTTACCAGTATCAATGGCAAACAAGAGTCAACGACATATGGTATTCTGTTGGTTCCAACCAAAACAAATTCTCGGTTGGCGAGCAGGAAGGCATACACTACATCAGGTGTTTGGTAACTTCGTCTTTCGGTACATCAGCCTACTCAGAAATAGTAGTAATCAATTATTACAGAAGCGAAAATTGCCCTGTCCGTGAAGATTAGAATATTACTTTTATCAATATTCTGTCTTGGAGGCAGAATGGTAAGCGCACAAATACTGATTAAAGAAATTAGCAAACCTGCGTACATCGAAACTCAGGTAATCAAAACCGCCGGAGTTAAAACAACGGCCGATTTATGGTCAATCACTGCGGAACAGAAGTTAATCAGCCTCAGGTTTTTTGATGGACACGGGCGGCAAATTCAGGAAATCTATAAGAATGCAGGGAAGGATTCAAAAAGCGACCTTGTATCCATGACTGAGTATGATGCTTCTGGAAAAGAAAGTATAGAGAACCTTCCATATGCGATAAACACTCAGCTGCAGTTTCAGGAAAATGCGAAATCCGATCAACGTAGTTTTTACTCGACTGCAAATCCCGGTGGAAAATATGCGAAGGATAATGCACCTTTTGCAGAAAGTGTTTATGAAAAAAGTCCGATACAGCGCCTAATTCAGGAAGGTTCTTTTGGTGCTTCATGGCAGTTGGCTACTGGCAAAACAAAGAAGTATGTAAGTAGAACAAATACCACCAGCGATAGGGTGCGTTTATTTAATCCTGATGGGTCCAGTAGTTCATTTTATGCTCCGGGCTCGCTAATAGTTTCAGAAAGAATAGATGAAGAAGGACAAAAAACTTTTATCTTTGAGGATAAGAGTAATAAAATGGTCTTAAAAAGAAGACTGGTCGATGAAACGATCCAAGGAAGCTATTATCAATATAAGGATACTTATTATGTATATTCTTATAGCGGTTTAATCAGTATGATGCTACCTCCGAAGGTGGTTGCATCAATGCAGAATAATGGCTGGATACTTAGTTCTACAGATTTAGCGAGCAATGTTTATCAGTTTCTGTATGATAGCGATGGTCGAGTGAGCAAGCGTAAAGTGCCATCTGCCGCATGGATTTATATTATATATGATAAACTAGGGCGCGCTGTGTTGTTACAGAATGCTAAGCTAAGAGGCAATAACAAATGGAATTTTATCAAATATGATTTATTGAACCGGCCAGTGCTGGAAGGGATAATCCAGGATAATGTGCGTCTCTCTTATGAAGACATGCAGGCCTACGTACATTCTTTTGATTACACAAACCCGGCCGTAACTTACTATGAAAAAAGGGGCAACGGTATTGAAGGATATAGTAATTCAACTTTCCCCACAGCCATCAACAGCAGCAACATATTAAGTGTTTATTATTATGGCACTTATGACCTGGACAATAACGGAACTGATGACTACAGTTATATTAAACAAGGGCTTGGAGCGGAGGAACCTGTACAAGGAAGTGCACATGGTAACATGACCGCAGTAAAGAATAAGATATTGGGTACGCACAACTGGTTACAGAAAATAGTGTTTTACAATGCCCGAGGAGAGGTAATTCAGGAGCAGAGCAACAACAACCTTTCTTTGCTAATGAACGATTCAAGGACTGTGGTATATAATTTCGATGGGACAGTTAAAAAGAAAATAAGTAAAAAGAATACTGGAACTGAACAAAAGTCAATAGAAGACGTCACTTACGATCTGGTCAGTAGGGTAAAAGAAATTACGCATCAGATTAACAACCAGCCGGCTGTTACACTTGCTAATTACAGTTATAATGAGCTTGGACAAATGGTAGATAAAAATTTGGGTCGTTTGAACAATGTCCAGAGTGTAGCGCCAGACTTGAACCTGAACGAAAACGATGCAGTTGGCTCGGGACAGCAGAAGACTTTCCTTGCTTCTAACAGCATCACACTGAGTTCGGGCTTTTTCGCCAGTTCAGGTTCCAATTTTACGGCACGTATTGTTCCTGGATCTGGATATTTGCAATCCATAGATTACCAATACAATATAAGGGGTTGGCTTACGCGTATCAACAATCCATCGCTTACTGCGGATGGTTACAATGAGGAAAATGACGATGTTTTTGGGATGGAACTCCTGTATGAGCAGCAGTCGGATATGGGTAATACCAATATTTTTAATGGTTTGATATCAGGCATTAAATGGCGAGCGAAAATGGTAAATAGTGATTACTCTAACTTGGAAAGGGGTTATGTGTATAATTATGATAAACTCGGGCAGTTAAGGGATGCATTGTTTAAGGCGAAGCAGAGTAATTCATGGAATTATATGGTGGATGCCTTTAGCGAAAAAGAGATTAAATATGATCTAAATGGAAATCTGGTTGCATTGCAACGTTCTATGTGGAATAAGTCTCAGAATGCTACTATTGAGATTGATCAGTTGAGTTATAGCTATAGTGCACAAAATCAGGATCAGTTGCTTAAAGTTGACGATAGTCAGGGTTATAGCGGAGGGTTTGGATTCAAAGATCAGGTAAAGGAGTCTGTAGAGTATGAGTACGATGCTGATGGAAACCTGACAAAGGATAAGAATAAAGGATATACCTACACGTACAATGAGCTCAATAAGGTATCAGTAATATCTAGTATAGCTGATCCTACAAAATATATTTCATTTGAATACAGTTCCGCTGGTATCCGATTTAAAAAGTCGGTATATCAGGGAGGTAAATTAATTAAACAATTAAATTACCTTGACGAGTTTATTTATGAAGGGGGAGTGATCAACTCGGTTAGTAATAGTGAGGGCAGAGTGCGGCTTGCTCAAGGTGTTGTAAAGTACGAGTACTTTATAAAAGACCATTTAGGTAATGTGAGGGTTAGCTTTGAGGAAGAGAACGGACAGGTGGTAGTAAGGCAGGAAAGCAGTTATTACGCTTTTGGTATGCAGCATACGCCTATATCCAAACCTGGTGATCGGAATTCTAATTTGTTTAATAGTGGATCAGAATGGTTGTCCGATTTCGATAATGACCCGGATCTTTACAGTACATTTTTCCGAAACTATGATCCTGTATTGGGCAGGTTTAACGGCGTTGACCCATTGGCTTCGGATTACTCAGATCTGTCTGTATATAATTTTGCTTTTAATAATCCGGTTTACTTCTCCGACCCCAGCGGCGCAGCTCCGCCTATTCCGTTGGATAGATTTTTAGTGAAAGTCCTGGACCAGGGGAATAAATTTGGGGGATCCTGGACACCAGAGGGTGAATATATGTTTACAAGTGAGGAGGAAGCTTTCGCAGCAGGAGTTAGGCATAATGATGTGTTTGATACCTGGGATTTTACGGAGAAAGGACATCGCCAGCGGTCTATTGATAATTTTGTAAAAAGTTATGGTGGTAATGGTAAGCTGACGGGAATTCTTTTAAATGAGGTCAAGATTATTGCAAAAAAAGCTAACAAGGGGGGAGGCGATTATAAACAAGCTGGATTTAGTGATGAACTTGGACAGGTAATGAATTTGGGAGGAGTTGTGTGGGGAGGTGCCGAGTTAGGAATACAAGCTGTACGTCGAAATAATGGTCCTAAAGTTATAGGAAGACATCTAGGGTTTGGTACACAGCGAACCGCTCAAGCTTTAAGAGGAACACTTGGTCATGTAGGTAAATTAGGAAAGAAGCTTGGTATTGCAGGGTATTTGCTTTCGGCGGCAAGCTATGGATCTTCATTAGCTGGTAATGAAAAAGTTTCTACTGCAACACATGTGAATTTTGGCATTGGAACAATATTTGTTAGTGCAGCTTTCATAACAGCAGGAACAGCCGCCGCTCCTTTTGTTGCTGGAGGAGCTCTTGTTTATGGTGTTGGACAGGTGGGGTCTTGGTTATATAATGGTAAAACCCTAGAAGAAAACTTTATAGAATGAAAATTTTGAACCTTCTTTATTATATTGTTTATAAAGTTTTTAAATTAATACCTCGACGAGAACCCATAGATCATGTGTTGGCAAGTTCTTTCCTGGCAATATTGTTAACAACTAATATATTTACGGGTCTTTTTTTGTCAGGATTTGCTCATTACTTAATCAATCAATGTAATGTTAAATCGCATTGGCTTGTTATCCTCATTTTTATAGGATGTTATTTCCTTAATAATTGGTATTTCATAAAGACAGAAAACTATAAAAGAATTATTAACATTTACGACGAGAAATTTAAAAACCAATTGCTAATCGTCGTAGCAGTTGGTATAATTTACATCATAGGTACGTTCCTTGGCTTTTGGGCTTTGGCTTTTTACTTCAATAAAATGTAGGACGCTAACAAGGGGGGAAGTCTTCAAGAAAGCTTAGGGAATATTAATTCAGGTATCGGCGCATTTGCAGTTGGGATTGGCGCACAGAATGAGATATTTGATTTCGCGGTAAGAAATCATCATAAGTCTGCTAGAACCTGGAGCGAATTTAGGAACTTACGACCAACTCAGCAGGCTTGGCGGATGAATAACGCGTTGGGGAAAACAGGAACGAAAATATTAGGAGTTACGAAGGGATTGGGCGCTGCTGCTGCTGTAGGGGTAACGGGAATCACAGTTGCAAGAGCGGGAATGTATTATTACGATGGT
This sequence comes from Pedobacter sp., assembly GCA_031179845.1. Taxonomy (GTDB): domain Bacteria; phylum Bacteroidota; class Bacteroidia; order Sphingobacteriales; family Sphingobacteriaceae; genus Pedobacter. The sequence goes on along the minus strand of JAPSHM010000024.1, from coordinate 948 downwards.
GGCGGAGATGCATCAGTTGGAATCAAAGCTGGTTTAGATGTTGTGATGACGGGTGTAGGTTTCTTAGGGCCAGTTGGTTTTGGAGTAAGTGCAACTTATTTCATTCTAGATAGCGCAACAGGAGGATTTGGTGGCTATGGGGCTATTAAATAATAAGGGTTAGCATGAGGGATCGGTTAGATTATATCTATTACAGATTTTACAGATTTCAAGTCTCTGTAGGAAATGGCAGTATTGCAATAATGTTTTCATTTTTGTTTTTGTCTTTTTTGCTGATGATTAACTTTTTTGCTTTTGCTTATATCTTGTATGCCTTTTTCGGAATAAAGATGCCTCTTCAAAACGCTACAATTGGTGGTTTAACTGTTATAGGAATAATCTGTGTGGTAAACTATTTTCTCTTTATTTACCGAAACAGATATCAGAAGATAATTAAACGATATAAGGGCGAGAAATCGGCAACAGTTAGAAAGGGAAATATAGCTGTTGTTATTTATATGGTCTTTTCTTTTATCATGATTGCAACGAGCTTTTATCTAATGATAATGCGAAATCGTGGGCTTTTGTGACTGATAATAATTCCCTTAGGCTGTCGCGAGTATAGCCGGCAACTGGTTCGAGTTTTCAACTCGGCCTTTAATAACAGCAAAGCCTGGTTCATCATTGAGCCAGGCTTTGTTTATTTAAGAAACTAATAAATCCTATATCAGATGAATTTTACTGGCTTTAATAAAGTGGTCAACGGTAGTAAGGAGGCATTCTTTTTCTTTTTCTGGCAAAACGGCAATATCCTTAAATCGCTGGAGCATCTTAGGGTCTTTAAACAAATCGGCCTGTTCGTTTTCGCCCAGCAGATAACCCACAGTGGTATCTAAAATCTTTGCCAGCTTCTTGGCAGCATCAATGCTGGGCACCATTTCATCGCGTTCGTATTTGCCAATGGTAGTA
>JAPSHM010000023.1 GCA_031179845.1 Pedobacter sp. | reverse complement strand
ATGAAGGAAAGAGGGTCACAACCGAGATGCTTAAAAATAAATATCTGGGTATTGAAGAAAAACCGCATAACCTTGTTGTTGCTTTTCAGGATCATAATGATAAGGTTGAGGCGCTTTTTAGGTAATGGCTTTGCAAAGGGGACATTGACAAAAATACCACCCGTAAACACATCCGGTCATTTATTTATGGAAAGTACCAAATGACAGATTTGCCCTAGTCAAGGTAGATTATCATTTTATTACTGAATTTGATTTCTATTTGACAAGTGTTTGTAAATGCGCAAATAATGCGGCTGTAAAGCACCTTAAGAATCTTGGTAAGGTAATACGTATTTGCCTCGCAAATCGTTGGATGTCCCAATCTGGAGTACTTTAGAAATCAAAGTGTGTTAGGTTACCACAAAGTACTCTGGGAAGAAAATAGGATGCTCCTGTTCGCACTGCCCTTGACACAAGTTCGAAAAGTATACTCTTATTCAAACGTAAGACAGTTCAGTTGAAAGGCTTCGACTATTGTATGATTCTCCAGTTTAACCTTAACTAAGGAGATTTTAAGTTCTTCTTCCCTGTTATTTGTAGCCATATTGCATATATAGTGTAAGAAGCGGCATAAGGATCCGCCCAACCTGCACTCTGTAATTTACCATCAGTCAGTTGTTGAACGTCTCTAGTTTCGGGTGTCTTCACAACACAGAAAGTAGTTAAAACGTCTTGAACTATATAGTTCTCGCAATTCTAAATCCGAGGTCATCGATCTTAAATGAAGTAGGATGGCTTCTTCGACGTGTTGTGGCCATTACACTTCGTTCGTGATCACACCAACCACCACCTCTAAAAACCCTATATGAGCCATAAATTGACTCATCATAGACATCAGAACACCATTCCCACACATTACCTAGCATATCGTAAAGGCCAAATGGATTTGGCTTCTTCTGTCCCACTTCGTGCGTTGTGTTTTGCGAGTTGTCTTTATACCAGGCAATTTTATCCAACTCATCATATCTAATTTGGTTCATACCACCTTGACAAGCGAATTGCCATTCTGCTTCCATGGGTAACCTAAAGCCATTTGCAGATGGATCAAAAGAAATTCCATCGTTTTCTTTTGTAAAACTATAACAAACATTCAAAGATGCGTGCCTAGAAAGTTCGTTGCAAAAACTTACTGCATCTTTCCAGCTAACTGTCTCACCTGGTTTATTAGCGTTGACAAACTCACTTGGTTGCTGATTTGTAAATTGATAGTATAAAGCCTGCGTGACAGGAAATTTGCCTAGCAAAAAGGGTTTGAGTTCAACTGTCCACTCCTGCTTGATTCTGTCATCCCTTAAGCTGACTTCTCCACCTGGAATTTCTACTAACAATTTATTAAGAAATGACATGTCAAAATTTGTTTTGATCATTTATTTATCCCATTCCGCTATCGACCTATACAATAACAGTTCGCTATTCATTTATTTCGTTTGTAATGTAATTGCACTAGTCCGGTGTCAAATGTTTTTGCACTCACAAATTCAAGTGTTTGTTCTGGTCTTCCATCTTGAAATAGCCTTGTTCCATTACCTACTAATATTGGAATGACCGAAATAATAAGTTCATCAACCAAGTCATGTTTCAAAAATTCGTTTATTATTTCCGCTCCTCCATCACAATAGATGTTTTTTCCCTTTCCGCTCCTTAATTTCCGCATTAATTCAGTGACACTTCCGGTGTAAAACTGCGTTCTGCCAACGCTTGGCCTTTCGGTCCTTGTGATCACATATATGTCTCGTTCACCGTTATCATAATGAGAAGCACCGATTTCTTTAAGCACATAATCGTATGTTTTCCTACCAATAATAATGGTGTCAATCGTTGCGGTAAATTTCGCATAACCATAATCTTCGCCTTCTTTTTCAACTAATTTCAAGAAGCTAAGGTCATCATTGGTTTTTGCAATGTAACCGTCCAAACTTGTAGCAATGAATAGTGATAATTTTCGCATTTCTCTTTTAATTTATTTTTTTTGTCAAAAATACTACGGGTGGCCATTACTTCTTTGGAAAAAAACGACAAATTAAAGTTGCGATGGCGAAAGTCCGGTTTTACGCTTTATTTCGTTGGCAAGATGCGACTGGTCGTAATAGCCACATTCGAAAGCTATGTCTAGTAAATTTCGATCTTCACTTGAATTTTTGATCATGCTTAAAGCCTTTTGAAAGCGGATAATGTTTAGATATTCTTTTGGTGTAATACCGATGTTCGCTTTAAAAATTCGTTCCAGTTGGCGTACGGTTATGTGATTACGTTTTGAAAGTTCGTAAACACTTAATTGTCCGTTTGAAGATTGTATATCATTTATCACTGGCTGTAATAGGTTTTTTTTACTTTTAGATCTTTCTATGAAAAATTGATTTAAATAGTTAAAAGGGGCTTCAAGAATTTTGTCAACATTAAACGAATTGGATTTTTCGAACTCAACTGTGGTGTCTGTTAACTCGTTTTGTGATGCATAAGTATAAAAATTGGTAAAAGTCGCAGGTTTGAGGCAGACTCCCAATAGATGCGTGTTACTGTCGATAAAACTGTCTTTGAAAGAAGTCATTGCACCTACCACATAAGTTTTTCCAAGCGCCATAGAAACTGAGCCGTTTTCTGTCAAACAGCAATCTGCCAAATTGATCACCAAGCCTGCACATCCATCAGGAAAATTCCGTTCCCAATGTCTGTCGTGTTCCTCGCCTTTCAGTTCCCAATAGCAATGAATAAAAGGTTCTAATTCTCTGTATGGCTTTATTTCTTTGTATTCCATTAGTGACTGCTAACTTTCAAATGTCCGCATTCTTTCCGTAACAGACGCCTGTGTTGACGGGTATTTAGAAGGATGTAGATTATGAAACGCTTTAATCTGGATGAAAGTTTCCCTGTTTCTGATCCGTTAATTGATCTTAAAATTAACGAAACTTTCGAAGTTTTACTTCAGGTACCCAAAGCAGGAGCATTTTACTCAAGATTTATGGAAACAGATCTCCACGGCTCTAAAAGACTTTCAGGAGCAATTTAAAAGTTTGGGTAAGATTTGGTCAGTCAGACTATTAGAACAGAATATCGAGGGATGTCCAAAGAATTATCTTTACTTAATTGAGTTTAAGTCATTCAATAATTTACAGCGCCTGATTTTTAACCATGAAGGAAAATTGTCGGCAATCAAATCAGAAGGCTCGGAACCAACGGGTCGATAGACTGTATAAAAGACCTAATACTATATCAATTGAACTGTACTATACCATGTTACATTAAATTTTGTGTGTCTATTTAGGTAGTCATTTGAAATGTTTTCTGGTAGTAATGTTGGAATACGTTTAGGCGATCCGTGACCACGGCCTATAGCAACTATTGCTATAGGGTTAGTTCGTACTACTCCGTTACTGCTTTGTTGCTGCATTAGTAGTAGCAGAGTAGTAGCAAAGCAGTAGGCGAGCAGTAAAAATGTAGTAGTTGTTATAAGCAACGACCAAGCAAAATATAGGCAATTGCTATACAGCCACTATACTAAGCCTGCTAAACAAAACAATCCGGCTGCTATCTCGAAGTACTAAGGCGGGAACATGTGAAAAATTACCCTTTTTTCACCCTTTATTAAAAAAAATGCGCTTATGATATAGTCGCCTGTTTCCGTATCTAATATCATTATACCATTTCCCGATGCCGCCGTCTTATAACGTTCCAGACGATTAGTCTCTTGATTTTTGAAACTGAGAGCTGTTACAATCAAAGCAGCACTTAACATGCCGATTAAGGAATATTAAATTTAATGTTTGTTTCATGTAAACATTAGTTAAAATGGGTAAGAACTAAAGGTAGTCCTTTTTTGGCTTGTAATTCAGTAACAATATAACCGATAACTTGCGAAAGTTAATCGTCAGTATATCGCCTCATAGCTAAGCAATACTGTACCAGTCTTAAAGCTATTGGTATCTGTTAATTTTAAATTTAATTGCCTTTGCAAACCTTTGAAGATAGAAGAGCCTTCGCCAATGGCTACCGGGTCTATCATAATTTGGTATGTGTCAATTAAACCAGCTTCGGCCAGTTGGGTAGTTAGCTTACCGCTGCCTAAAATGGTAATGTTTTTTGACGACTTTTCTTTCAGTTCAGCTATTTGCGTCAAAATATCTCCACTAATAATCTGTGTATTTTTCCAGTTGGAGATTTGAAGCGTATTACTACATACTATCTTTTCTGCCTTATTCATGCCATTAGCTATGTCGGGCATTGAATTAACCGCATTTTGCGAGGGCCACCATGACGCCATCATTTCGTAAGTTACCCGGCCAAGGAGTAAAATGTTTCCCTGTCTCAAACTTTGAATACTAAACTCTTCTTCTTCCTTTCCATGACGGTGCCAATTGATTATGCCATCAAGGTCTTTATAATAGCCGTCCAGGCTTATAAAATTAAAAACATTCAATTTGCTCATAGCATCTGGTTATTGCGGACTTTCAAATTTCAGAAGAAATTAGCAATAAATAAGGTGGGATAACCGACAATATAAAGGGGTAAAAGGGACAAAATAACCCCTGGTTTGTCCACTCCTCTGGGTGTAGTAAATTGATTGGCTGGTATCAGCCATGATATCTGTTGCAGATAATGTTATATAACTCTTTTGGGTTGACAAATGATAACTGCTCTCAAGTCAGAGTCGGTGACCATGTTCGGGTCAGGCAAGTGACTTGTCGGCCCACATAGATTTTTAAAGAACAAACAGGTCGTATCATCGCTAGATGATACGACCTGTTTAAATTCTAATATTAATATCCTGGGTTCTGACTTAAATTTTCATTAAGTGTTCGTTGTATTTGAGGAATAGGGAAAAGGTTACGGAATGGTGCAGAAGGTACATGATCCCACCATGCACTGGTCGTAAATTTACCAAACCGAATCAAATCATTTCTTCTAAAACCTTCAAAAATAAATTCACGTCCTCTTTCATTTAAAAGCTCATCGAGAGTTAGTGTTACAGTGGTGTAAGCATTCGCTGGCCAATCTACGGCAGAGAAAGCACGACTTTTACAATCATTAATCAACTGAACAGCTTCAGCGGTAGCCAGGCCATTATTTTTACGCATCAACGCTTCAGCTTTGGCAAAGTATACCCAAGTTAATCGATAAAGGTTCCAATCGGTACAGTTATAATTAAGATCTGGAGCAACCGCAACGCCATCAACAAGTCCAGGAATGTTATTTCCTAGTTTGTATTTGTTAAATCGTATGCCGCTATTTTCTTCACCTTCACTCATATTTGACACTGTAGAATTTGCCTTGGCGCGTCGAATTTCATCAACAAAGTTGATTTGTTCATCACTATATTCATTTCCCCCTTGTGCGAGTGCTGGTTGACCATTGTCGAACCGGATTTGAGGACCAGCAAGTAACCAGTTACTTTTTCTTAGATCAGCATCGTTGTATTTTGTATAATTTCCTGGTACCACTACTACACCGTTATTCCCATTTCTTGCACCTCCATAAATGGAGCCTTGTTGGAAATGATAGAATTCTCCTGTCCATGATGGTTGCGAATTAGCGATCCTGAATTCATAAGCGATTGAAAAAATAACTTCCTTAGACAGGTCGTTTGTTGGTTTAAACTGATCGGTAATATTTGGATCTAAGCTCATTGTACCATTTTGTCCACCTGCTTCACCATTGATCAATTTATCTGCAGCTGCAATACAATCATCCCAACGAGCTGTCCCGGTCCAAACTTCGGCATTTAGATACAGCTCTACTAACATGGCATATGCGCCCGCTTGAGACATGCGACCTATCATATTTCTTGAAAGCTTTGGTGCCTGGTTTATGTTCGCTAATATTTCACTTTCTACAAAGTCGAAAACTTCTTTACGCGGTTTTGTCTCCGGTTTTGCTGGAATCCCTACTTGGGTAACGATTGGGATGTTCCCAAAAAGATCCATCAATTTAAGGTAATGATAGGCTCTTAAAAGTTTCAATTCCCCTACAAAGGCATCCTTTTCTTGCTGTGTGATGCCCATATCGATGATACTACGTTTTCCAATATTTTCGATAGGATCGTTACACAATCCCATTCCCCAATACATCAATGACCACGCATTGTTCAAAGGTCCATCGTCAACCAACCAGCTGTGATGATGTAGTCGCTTCCATTTACCGCCATCTTCACCATGGCGTCCCTTTGTAGGCCATGCTAGCTGATCACCTGAAAGCTCTGCAGGTCTCCAATAACCATCCTGACCAGAAGGTGTGGACCAGGCATTCGCATGGGTATATGGCCTTAAAACTGCCGATAAAACCTCGTTTTTATTATTATAATAGTTGTCTGTAACTAGTTCACTATAAACATTTTCATCCAGCTTAGTACACCCGTTAAATAGAACTGGAGCGACAATTAAAGCAGATAATATAATTTTGTTGAATTTTCTCATTTTGTTTAAATTTTAGAATCCGAAATTAACACCGAATACAAATTGTCTTGTAGTTGGATATGGGCTTCTTGTATCGATACCAAGGCGGCGCCCATTGATTTCCTGGCCCATGCCTGTATCCTGGATTGTATCAGGATCATTTCCTGTGTATCCAGTTAAAAGTGCAAGGTTTTGTCCTACGGCATAGACGCGCAAACTTCTAAATGCCTTATCTTTAAATTTAAAAGTATAACCTAGACTTACTTCATCCACTTTTAAAAAGCTTCCTTTTTCCAAATAGTAATCCGAATACATATAAGTATCGTTTATTTCAGCATATTTTGTAAAGGCGCTATTGAGCAGATTGCCCTGTGTTCCAAACTTATTGCCGTATGACAATGCCTGAGTATTTAGAATATCAAAATCTAATTTACTTCTCAGGAAAACTCTCAAATCAAATTGCTTGTAAGTAAATGTGTTTCCAAGAGATAAATAGTATTTTGGAATTGCATTTCCCAACATCTGAAAATCTGTCTGGTCGCGGAATACAGAGGTGTTGATTTCACCATTAGGGACCGATTGTCCATCACGATTTACGAATAACCATTTGCCTTCAGGTGTAAAACCTGCAAATCGTTTACCCCAGAATTCGCCAATGTTACGACCTTCGTAAGTACGGAAAGCGTCACCAAGTGCTCCTGCCCCCCCAATAGCTCCGAATGGTTTCATATCTCTTTTGTATTCATCGTTAGAATAAGTAACAAGTCGGTTATCGATCGTACTACCTGCGAAATCAATATTCCAACTGAAGTTTTTATTCTTCACGGCGAGGTAACTTAGTGTCAGTTCAATTCCCTTTGCGGAGATTGTCCCGACATTGGTGTAAATACTGCTCTGAACAAATGGCGGCTGAGGTGAGGTATATGTGTCCAGCAAGTCTATGATATTACGCTTAAAGAGCTCAACCGAACCCGAAAACCTATTGTCAAACATGGCAAAATCAAATCCTAAGTTATACTCTCGTTTACGCTCCCACCTTAAGTTCGGATTTGGGTTACGTGACGGGCCGTAAGTTTGAAGCCACTCGCCGCCTGGGAATGGGTATAAGTTCCCCGTACCTAACGTAACAAGTGAAGCATAGTTAGCAAAGCCCGAGTTACCGGTCTCACCATACCCAATTCTCATTTTCAAGAAGTTAAGCCATTTTGCTCCCTCCATAAAATTTTCTTCTGTAACCTCCCAGGAAGCGGAAATCGCAGGAAAACTAGCCCATTTGTTGTTCGTTCCAAAACGTGAAGATCCTTCTCTTCTCAATACAGCCTCTAAATTGTACTTATTATCGAACGAATAATGAACCCGACCGAAAAATGCAATGAGTGTATTGTCGTTTTTGTTACTTCCAATGCCAATTCTGTTCACTGAAATTGGTACGCTTCCAAGGTTATTTTCTTCAAATACATCGTTGGCGTAACCCCTATTGTTTGCATTAAAAGATTCGTTAACTTCATAACGGTACGAATAACCGACCATACCTGTAAAGTGGTGCTTGTTGTTTAGGGATTTGGTATATTCAATCGTTGGTTCAAAGTTGAAATTTTCCTCCAATAAAGTGCCTTTATAAGCATAACCACCTCCGGGAGCAACATCGCTCTCCAATGAGTTTTGGCTATTTACCATTCGATATTGATTATCAATATATTGATTACGTTGATAAGCCACAAAAGCCGAGGCTTTCAACCCGGTTATGATATCAACATCAAACTTTCCATCGATAGAGCTTGTTTGTTGACTTCTTTTATTGGTTTCCTGCGCTAAACGGGCCACTTCATTTGTAATGTTACGGGTAAACAGATAGGATCCGTCAGGGTTGTAATAAGATTCTGTTGGGTTTTTGGTCAGAACATTTTCCCAGCCACCTCCACCCAACAAATTGGCTTTATTTAGATTAGATGCAACGTTGAATGATGCGGTCACCCGGTCTTTAAATCCTTTCTGAGTTAAGCTCATTCTAAACTGGTATTGTTTCCGGGTGTTTTCTTGTGCAAAGCCATCGAAATCATTATAAGTGAAAGAACCCCGATAATTAGAACTTTCGCCGCCACCAGATACAGATAGATTTTGATACTGTGTGAAATTATTTTTATTGACGATATCGTCGAAATAATCAAAATCACCCCCGAAGTCTTTTGCAGTATATTGGCCGCTGGCAATTTTCTCCCTAAACTGAGTAGCATTCATAAAGTCTGGGCGCTCATATAAGGTTTCATGCTTTACATAGCCATTGTAGTTAAATTGGGCTGGACCCTTACGACCTTTCTTAGTTGTGATCAAAATAACACCGGCATTCGCTCTAGTACCATATATTGCTGCAGCAGAGCCATCCTTAAGTACCGTGAAAGACTCGATATCGTCTTGTTGCAGCAGGTCTAAGTTTCCACCTGGGATTCCGTCAATAACAATAAGCGGAGATTGGGTTCCTGAAATCGATGTTACGCCACGTAGCTGTATACCTACGCCAGAATTTGGGTTAGAACTGTTTCTTGAAATCTGCAAACCTGCTACCTTACCTTGTAAGAGATCTAGTGCATTTCTGGCTCCACTTTGCCTAAATGCAGATGTATCGACTTTAGTAATGGCAGAAGTCAGCTGTCTTTGACTACGCGTTCCATACCCAACCACAACTAACTCGTCCAACTCGTTATCTTGCGCCACACGCATAGTTATGCTTAAGGTGGTTTGTTCTCCGATCTTTATACGCTCTGAATTGTAGCCTATAGATGTAATTAAAATTACATCATTGGAATTAGCCTCGATGGTGAATTTACCTGTCTCATTAGTTACCGTCGTTTTTCCTGATGTTTGATTTTTAATACCAACCCCAGGCAGAGGTTGATTTGTTTCATCCAATACGGTACCTGTGATTACCTTTTGCATTTGAATATGTCGCCGCTCGTTCACAATTTCTCCTGTGATTTCCCAAGGAGAACTCATTGAAAACGAAGGTCCATTCAGCAAAATAATTGCTGTAGACAACCCTGTAAATTTTAGTAATTTAATTTTCATTAGCTTTAATTTTGGTTATGATTGATTGATAATTATTCTAGTTTCCAAAGCGTAAATATTCGAATTGAGTAATTGCATCAAATGTTATTTTGATACAATGCAGCCGCGCTCAGACGGGTTTCATGCCACGATTTCTGGGGAGCGAAGTTTTAAAAAAATACTTCTTGTAAACAGCGTTTCATACAGCAAAATGATTAGTAAATCGTTTTAGTTTTAAACTAATATCAGAATATTCTTTTAGAAAAAGCATGGTTGGTAAAAAAAAATTGCTTTACTATTCCGAAACACGTCAGGTTGTAATTAACGAAATGTCCGTTATAGATTGTAATTCTTATGAAATATATTAACGAAGACAGTATTTCAATTAAATGAAGTAGGATGATCTAAAGTGGATAAGAGACGACTACATTAATACTGCCACACCATTTTGAAATATACCCATCCAAAATAAAACGATATATGCCATGAAAATAAAAACTAATCTTCGTTTTGGATTCGGATTCTTATTTATGGTAGTAATCTTTTTTGGGGGAATTTCGCTTTGTTATATGAACAAGGTATCCGCAAGTTCTAAAATGATCCTGAAAGATAATTACGAAAGCTTTAAATCCACTCGGGCGATGCGGGAAATTCTTTACGAAAATGCGCTTCCGTTTTCGGATGCCTTGGCTTACAAGCTTACAAAGCAGCTGGGTCTGGAGCACTAACCAACGTGACAGAAAAAGGTTAAGAACTGGCTGCAACTGACTTGGAAGCAGCGTTTGCAAAATTGATCACACGAAACGCTGATTTTTTTGCCGGCGACAGGCATTGAAGCAGGTAAACCTACTGCTTAGAACAATTGAAGACCTCAATATGCAAGCCATCGTAAGGCAGAACGATGCTGCCCAGTTGAGCAAAGAAAAAGCAGCCATCCTCCTGATGCTTGCAGCTTCGCTAGGCGGAAGAATTTGAGTGGGAAGTGAGATAGGGGAAGGGAGCAGATTTTGTTTCCTGCTCCCTAAAAGTGTGATTGCTACATTCTAAAAATCAAATAAGTCTCCTAAGAAGGATTCTCGTTTTTTATGGTGCGGTTTGGAATGCTGAGTTCGGTCGCCAGAATAACGGTCATAATCTTTCTGATAATTATCTTTATTAGCGTAATGGTTAGAAGATCTTTCAATGATCTTATCTAGCTCCCCGCGATCTAACCATATTCCACGACAGTTCGGGCAATAGTCAATTTCGATCCCGTTCTTATCACTCATCATTAACGTTTCATTACAGTTAGGACATTTCATAAAGCATATCAATTTTAGTAATTAACAAAAACATTTGTAGCGAATTAATAACATTTTTCATCGCACTGTGTATTTAATAAACGATAGAAACGGTTTGCTATTATTCACGTATTTGGAGTACAGGGACCCCAGTCAGTTTTATTTGCTTACTTCAAAGCTTGAGGTTGCACCTTGCCAGGCAGCAGTATAAGCTTTGCCTCGGTGACTTCCTGGAGTTTCCTCAAAAGTGGAAACTTCCAAAACATATCTTCCAGGCCAAATTGGATTAAACGTAATTACTCCAGCTTCATCAGTTTTCATTTCTTTACTCCAACCTTCAGGGGAAAATACCGTTACATTTTTCTTGATGAGCGGCTTTCCGGCAACTAGGGCTTTCAATTGCACCGTTGTATTTACTTTGTAGTTTTTTGCTTCCATCGTATAAACATTAAGTGAAGTCGGGATGGTAGTATGGTCGATCGCATTTGGCTTACCAACGCTAACAACCGCCGTAGATAGAAACTCATATTTTGTAGTTCCCCCTAGCTCTGCTGCTTCATGGCTAACCGATAATATATATAAACCATTCCCTTCAGGAGTGAAATTCGCTAAATAGAAGTTGCTTCCTGGAACAGTATTCAATTTAATTTTCTCTTTACCGGGTGCTGTTAACCATAAAGTGAAATCTTTTACATCCGAGTACCATTTTGCAATTTCTTCACGCTCATTCGACACATATTCCCCGTAAAATATTTTTACCTGTTGTGCCGTTCCGGCTTTACCGGATGAAGCAGTCTCTATCCATAATGCGTGAGCAAATAACTGGCTCGTTCCTAGTGTTAACAATAATGCCAATAACAGTGATTTCATATAACTTTATTATTTAGATTAATTAAAGATTGGCAATTTATAAAGTATATATGAAATCACGAAATGAATTTAGAAGTATTATAAATAATGCTTTTAAATGTTACAATAACGCCTTCCGTACACCTGAGCGGTCCATCTCATTTCAACATAATGACGCAATGATACAAACTAGGGGCTGTATCTGGTATGATACAACCCCTAGTTAATCTAACGATGCTAATATTTAACTCAGCAATTCTTGCATATCTCTGTCCGCCGTTGGGATTTTTTTTAGAAAGTCGTCAAAGCCCGTATTTTCTTGCGAGCTATAAGTACCATATGCATCTAAAATATAACCAATTTGCCCATCTTTATCTTCCAAGAGATAAAGAACAGAGTTGTCTGCCGGATCTGAATCACCTTCAAAACGATAGGTTTTTATGATAGTCAAATCCTCTGGGTTATAAATTTTATTTAGACCAACTCCCTGCATTTTGCCATGGTCAGTCATTTTGATTTCATTATCTAAACCTTTAAGTCTCAATTTTTCCAAAATCTGACTAAGTGTATTCATTTCTACCGGACGTTCCATACTATATCTTTTATAAAGATTAACACCAACAGTAAGAAATTGTTTGGATTAAGCCGGGGTAGATCAAGTTGACTTATCAATATTAGATATAAAATAAAGTTACACGTATAGGTGACTGCATTTTGGCTGTAAGCTAAATCCGCGGCATCTCCATAGTTTTACTAAGAAACATGGACTCACTATAAGTATTCTTCTATCTGATTGTAGGGAAAAATTACAAAGACAAAAATAAGGCCTCTCAAAAATGAGAAGCCTTATAGAAGTTAACCGTTGAAATCTTATAAAGAAAAAGCGACTTTAACTTTATTTACAAAGTCTAATTTTTCCCAGGTAAAAAGTTCAACTGTTACGGTTTTTTCTTCACCATTAGGCGTTTTAAATGTTTTGGTTACGGTTTCCGGCGTACGACCCATATGCCCATAAGCGGCTGTTTCGCTATAGATTGGATTTCTTAACTTAAGGCGCTGCTCAATGAAGTAAGGACGCATATCGAACAATTCCTCTACTTTTTTAGCAATTTCGCCATCTGTATAGTTTACTTTACCCGTCCCATAAGTGTTGATATAAATTCCCATTGGCTTCGCTACACCAATGGCATAACTTACCTGTACTAAAATTTCATCAGCAACACCCGCAGCAACCAGGTTCTTTGCAATGTGACGGGTCGCGTAAGCGCCAGATCGGTCTACCTTGCTAGGATCTTTTCCTGAAAAGGCGCCGCCCCCATGTGCACCTTTACCACCATAGGTATCCACTATAATTTTCCGACCGGTTAATCCAGTATCACCATGCGGTCCGCCAATTACAAATTTACCGGTTGGATTGATGTGGTACTCTATTTTATCGTTAAACAAGTGTGCATATTGTGGATATTTGGTGATAATCCTTGGAATCAGGATGTCTACTAAATCTTTTTTGATTTTGGCAAGCATTGTTTTTTCTTCATCAAAATCATCATGTTGTGTAGAAATCACAATCGCATCAATACGCACAGGTTTGTTGTCATCGGAATATTCTAAGGTTACCTGCGACTTGGCATCCGGGCGCAAATAGGTAATTTCATCATTTTCACGTCTCAATATGGCCAGCTCCTGCAACAGGCTGTGCGACAAGTCTAATGCCAAAGGCATATAATTTTCAGTTTCGTTGGTGGCATAGCCAAACATCATACCTTGATCACCGGCACCTTGTTCTTCCTTACTTGAGCGATCGACACCTTGGTTAATGTCCTTACTCTGCTCGTGAATCGCTGAAAGTATTCCACATGAATTGGCCTCAAACATATACTCGCTTTTAGTGTAACCGATCTTTCGGATCACATCACGGGCGATTTGCTGTACATCAAGGTAAATTGTCGATTTTACTTCTCCAGCCAGCATCACCTGACCTGTGGTAACCATAGTTTCACAAGCAACTTTTGAGTCGGCATCAAAAGCCAGAAAGTTATCGATAAGTGCATCTGAAATTTGATCTGCTATCTTATCAGGATGACCTTCAGATACAGACTCCGATGTAAATAAGTATGACATTTTAAATAATTAATTTAAAGAGTAAACAATTATATAAAATGGATGTTGATCCTGAAAAAACAGGCTGTAAAATGAGTGTATGACAAGGTTAGCACTTTTTTTTACGTGGTTGCAATCCCGCTATCTTTGAATAACATCGCAAATCAGTCCACTTTAATGATGCCAAAATTACACTATAAATTCATATAGTCAAAAAATATCGATTATTTTGTGGCGTAATTAAGCGGAAAGACCTTGGTGAAATTAAATATTCTATTTATAATAAATCCGATATCAGGGGGAAAGGATAAGTTAAGAATCCCTGACCTGATAGACGCAAACTTGGATCGTTTGAAGTTTAACGCAAATTTTGCCTTTACTGAATATATCGGCCACGCATCCGAAATAGCTGAAGAAGCTGCCAATAAAAGTTTCGATGTCATAGTTGCCGTTGGCGGAGATGGGACCATTAATGAAATTGCAAATAAGGTCATGCAGCAAAATAAGATTTTAGGGGTATTACCATTTGGGTCCGGTAATGGTTTAGCCAGATTCTTGAAGATACCTATGGAGACTGCAAAGGCTATCAAAGTGATCAATAATTGTAAAGTAACAGTAATTGATACGGGCACATTCAATGAAAAGAGTTTTTTCAATATGGCCGGAATGGGATTTGATGCGCATATCAGTTCCGTGTTTGCTGGAAATAAAGGGCGTGGATTAAGTGGGTATATGAAATTAGGCTTAAAAGAAGTGCTGAACTACAAACCACAGTCGTATCGTTTAGTTATTGACGGACAAGAATATCTGCGGACAGCTTTTTTAATTAGTATAGCCAATTCCTCTCAATATGGTAATAACGCACACATTGCTCCAACTGCATCCGTTTCCGATGGACTGCTGGATGTATGCATTGTGAAGGAATTTCCAATTTACAAATTGCCAGTGCTCGCCTATGAAATGCTTAGTGCAAAAACCGACCGATCAAACTTGGTAGAAATCATAAAAGGGAAGAATATACGCATATTCAGAGCATCGGAGGATGCCATACATATTGATGGGGAACCATTTTTTATGGGTACAGAAATCGCGGTAGCTGTTAAGCCGCTTTCTTTAAATATCATCACACCTGATTATGAAACCTAAGAAAAAAATATTAAATGATTTCGGTGGAATCATGTATTCTACAGATCCTTCTTTTACCTATGAGGAAGAAAATCTTGCGCCTGCTGAAGCCCTGGCCAACAAGCAGCAAGATCTAAGGGTAATGCTCGACAAAAAGAACCGGGGTGGAAAAGCTGTTACCCTGGTAACCGGCTATATTGGCAGTAGCGAAAATTTAGATACACTCGCCAAAATGCTAAAGAATAAATGTGGGGTAGGCGGTTCGGTTAAAGACGGAGAAATTTTAATTCAGGGCGATTTTAGAGATAAAGTTCTGTTGCTACTGCAAAAAGAAGGATTCAAAGCGAAAAAATCTGGAGGATAAAATCTTTTCTGAAATCGTTTTAAATTGCTGATATACAGGTGTTTCTTGTAAGTGTATAGACCACAATAAGTAAATTTTTTCGCAAAAAAGCATGCAGTTTACCTTATAATCTGTATAACTTTGTTGAACTAACTTATTTATTTATGAGCAAAGCATTTATGCTTAAGCCTGACCTAAACTATCTGAACCTGGATTCGGATAATGCTTTATTTCAGCTTAATGTAGCAGAACTGATCGAAGAAGCCTTGAAGAAAGGAGAAGGTACGCTTGCCGATAGCGGAGCGTTAGCAGTAGATACCGGTAAGTTTACTGGTCGTTCTCCGAAAGACAGATTTATTGTTTGCGATGACATCACAAAGGATGCAGTTTGGTGGGGTGATATCAATATAAAGTTTGAACCTCAGCATTTCGATTCCCTTTTTGAAAAGATTACTGCGCACTTAAATCAGAGTAGGTTCTATGTAAGGGATGCCTATGCTTGTGCTGATGAACGATATAAGACTACCATCAGGGTGGTTACCGAAACCGCTTATCAAAATCTTTTTGCAAATAACCTGTTTTTAAGACTGGACGCTGATGAACTCATCGAACAGCCGGACTGGACAATTATAGCCGCACCTTCTTTTATGGCTGACCCTGCCGTTGACGGCACCCGTCAGACGAATTTCTCCATTCTGAACTTTTCCAAAAAGATGATCCTGATCGGGGGCTCTGGTTATACTGGTGAAATTAAAAAAGGGATCTTTTCAGTGTTGAATTTCTTGTTGCCGAGATTGAAAAATACGTTATCCATGCATTGTTCTGCGAACGTAGGCAAAGAGGGAGATACAGCCATATTTTTTGGACTTTCAGGAACCGGAAAGACTACACTCTCGGCGGATCCGGAAAGAGGGCTGATCGGTGATGATGAACATGGTTGGGGTGAAGATTCAGTATTTAACTTCGAAGGCGGCTGTTATGCGAAATGTATTGACCTAACCGCGGAAAAGGAACCGCAAATTTTTAGTGCCATCAAATTTGGAGCCTTGCTGGAAAATATCAATTATTTCCCTGGAACCCGTAAGGTAGACTTTTCAAATATAGCGAAGACCGAAAATACCCGCGTGGCTTATCCGATTGACTATATAGACAATGCAATCCTACCTTCTATAGCTGGAATACCAAAAAATATTTTCTTTTTAACGGCCGATGCATTCGGCGTTTTGCCTCCGATCTCTAAGTTGACCCCCGGACAGGCCATGTTTCACTTCATTTCCGGTTATACCGCAAAAGTTGCAGGAACAGAAGCTGGCGTTACGGAGCCTCAGCTAACTTTCTCAGCATGTTTCGGGAAAGCATTTTTACCATTGCACCCTACACGTTATGCTGGTTTACTTGGTGAAAAGTTGCAAAAACATAAAGTTAATGTTTGGTTGGTAAATACTGGCTGGACCGGAGGTGGCTATGGCGTTGGAAAACGGATGAAACTAGCATATACAAGATCTATGATCACAGCCGCATTAAAAGGGGATTTCGTAGAAGTTCCTTTCGAGGCAGATCCGGTGTTCGGACTGTCTATTCCCGAAAGCTGTCCGAACGTTCCTGCAAAAATATTAAACCCAAGAAATACCTGGGAAGATGTGAGAGAATACGATAAAAAAGCCAATGAACTTGCATTGGCATTTATCAATAATTTCAAGCAGTTTGAGGACGATGCAAGTGAAGAAATGATTGCGTCCTTCCCTAAAGTGGTCGAAAACGCCCATTAAAAGCATTTTTTTTTCGAAAAATTTGCATATCAATTTTTTTTTAGTTTTAATTGCGAAAGATTGTCTCTCCAAGGGGCAATCTTTTTTAATTATACTAACTACGTGAAGGGAAATACTCGGGGTAATACGCTAACGAAAAATTAATTTGCATTTAAAATCTAAATTATAAATTTGTTGTTGCAACAATTGTTTATAATGGTCGTTGTGTGTATTACGGAATATTTATCTAATTTTAAAAAACAAAGTACTAAAAACTAAAAAACTAAAAAAAAAATGGCAAACGCACCAAAACCAACAACAGTAAAAAAAGAAAGCTCAACAGCTTCAAATTTATTCGCTACACTTACTATTCCAATTTGCATCATCATCGGAATCGTTATTTTCAAATTTATCTTAGGTGATGCTAAAAACTTCATTGATGACAATCCAGAAAACCTTCCTAAAGTTGGTAACTATGCTGGTATGGCTTTCAAAGGTGGTCCGATCGTAGCAATTTTGATTGGCCTATTATTAATGGTTGTTGTTTTCTCTACAGAAAGAATGATCGTTATTGGAAAAGCAACTGGAAAAAACAGCTTAGATGCTTTCATCCAAAAGATCCAAGCATTTTTGAATGGCAATAACATCGAATCTGCAATGGCTGAGTGTGATAAACAACAAGGTTCTGTTGCAAACGTAATCAAATCAGGATTGAAAAAATATCGTGAGATGGAAGTTGAGCCTAACATGGATACTGATCAAAAATGCTTAGCCATCCAAAAAGACATTGAAGAAGCAACGACTTTGGAAATGCCAATGTTAGAGCAAAACCTGACTGTAATTGCTACTTTGGTATCTATCGGTACATTAACAGGTTTATTAGGAACAGTAACAGGTATGATCAAGGCCTTTGCGGGTTTGGCGAATTCTGGTGCTCCAGATCAGGCTGCACTTGCAGTGGGTATCTCTGAAGCTTTGATGTGTACGGCTACTGGTATCGGTACTTCAACACTTGCAATTATCATGTACAACATCCTTACTTCAAAAATTGATAAATTGACTTATGCAATTGACGAAGCAGGTTTCAGCATCATCCAAACTTACGCTAGTACGCATAAATAAGAAATAATGAATTTTTTTTTACCGGCTTTATGGAAAACCGGAAGATTAAACATCATTAATAAAAACATTAATAATTTTATAATATGCCAAGAGCAAAGGTTCAAAGAAAGAGTACTTCGATAGATATGACAGCCATGTGCGACGTGTCTTTCCTACTGCTTACTTTCTTTATATTAACAGCGACAGCACGTCAGCCTGACCCTCTGGATGTATCTATTCCTTCTTCAACATATAAACTTAAAGTTCCTGATCTGGATATGGGTATCCTATCCATTGGTAAAGGCCAGGTGTTTTATGAAGTTGTAGGGCAAGACATCAAGACGGCTACCCTGGTTAAAATGGGTGAAAAATACAACATTCAATTTACCCCTCAGGAGATCAAACGTTTTGGAGTTATCGGTTCTTTCGGAGTGCCAATTCAGAGTTTAAAGGAATTTATAATGATGGATGGGGACAAAAGAGCTGAATTTCAAAAAACTGCTGGCGGAATACCTGCAGATTCAACCAATAATCAATTGGCAGAATGGATCATGCAATCGCGCCACTCCGTAGCTGAGCTGCACTCTACGCAAATGCGTGTAAGTATCAAAGGAGATGCGAATGAGGAATATCCTGCAATTAAAAAAGTGGTGGATATCCTGCAAAAGCAGAAAATTAACAAATTTAGTTTAATCACATCCGCCGAAGGCGATGCGCAATAATAAATAGTAATATATTATGGCAGAATTAGATAACTCCGGCGGAGGGGGCAAAAAAGGCAAAAAAGTAAGAAGTAAGAAAGCAAATACCAAAGTAGATTTAACTGCAATGGTGGATTTGGCCTTCTTGTTGATTACCTTCTTTATGCTAACAACCTCACTGTCGAAACCTATTGCAATGGATATTGCAAAGCCTGATAAAGATGACAACTCGGTTGAAAGGAACGAATTGCGAGCATCAGAAACCATGACCATACTATTGGGTAAAAACAATAAAGTTGCGTGGTATATGGGAGAAGCAAATAAAGCAGTGCCGACCATTGAGAACTTTTCTGATATCAGAAAGACAATATTAGACAATAAAAAGAAAGTAGCAGAAACTACAGGTGGCAGGCAAATTATTATGGTAATTAAGCCAACTCCAGGAGCAACCTATAAGAACTTTGTTGATATAATGGATGAATTAGCGATCACTAAGATCGCTACAGCACCCGCGATTGACGACGAGAACATTACTGATGCTGAAAAAGATTTCATGAAAAAAGCTGGAATTTTATAATAAAATAATTAACGATATTAAAGAGTAAGCTATGTTTGGTTCTAAGATAGATTTATTGAAAACAGAATGGCTTGATGTTGTATTTGCGAACAAGAATAAAAGTTACGGTGCCTATGAGCTGCGTAGGGATAGTTCGTCATTTACCACAAGGGCCTTACTGATTGCATCAACACTTTTTATTTTGGTGTTTATAACACCAAAGTTATTAAGTTTGATCAAAGGGAAGCCGCCAGAGGATGAAGTGGTTAGGCAAGTTGAGGTTGTGGTTGCACCACCGCCACCGGTAAATCCGGAAACGCCGCCACCACCACCAGTGGAGCCGCCGCCGCCAAAACAGGATCAGGTTAAATTTCCACCTCCGATCGTAAAACCGGATAACGAAGTTGTAGACAAGGAGCCTGTTCAAATTGAAGATTTGAAAAAAGCAGATCCAGGTCAAAAAACTATCGCCGGTGATCCGACTGCAGATATTGTTATCGCTGGTCCGGTTGGAGAAGGTCCTAAACAAGCTGCAGTGGTTGAAGATACTAAGGTTTATGACTTTGTGAGTATCGAGACTCAGCCAGGTTTCCCGGGTGGGATGGATAAATTTTATGCTTATTTAAGAAAAGCAGTAAGATATCCGGCAATGGCACAGGAGAACAATATCCAGGGTAAAGTGTTTTTATCTTTCGTGGTAGAAAAGAATGGAGATTTGACTGATATTAAAGTAGAAAGAAAACTGGGTGGTGGTACCGATGAGGAAGCCATCAGGGTATTAAAAGCCAGTCCACGTTGGACGCCAGGTATTCAAAACGGTAAGCCGGTACGTGTTAAATATAACATTCCAATCAGCTTTACATTATCTAACTAAGATGTTCAATTTTGAATCATTTAAACAGAAATCGCCTCAACAGCGATTTCTGTTCATTTTAGGCCTGGTCATGTTCCTCTTTTACTTGGTTCTTGGAGGAATGTTAATCCTTGGAAATGAGTTGCTGAATCAAATTCAGCCGATGTACCGGATCATGTTGGGAGGTTTAATGATCGTGTATGCGGTCATCAGATTTATTCGATTAAATAATCAGAAACCTGAAGAATAAACGAATCTGATAGCAGGTGTGAATGCGCGGGAACTCGTAGTACCTGATGCGTTTTAAGATTGTAAATTACTAAATAGCATGAGAAATATAATTTTTGTCCTTTTACTGATAATGTTTGCTGCCTGCAAGCAGAAACCAAAACCTGTTGATGTGGTTGAGGAAACCCGTACATCCGGAAAAGTTAGCATCCTTGTGGACGAATCTTTTTCAAAGGTGCTGGCAGATCAGATAGAAGTATTCAAAGCAGATTATCCCAATGCAGAGTTTACAATTGTTGAAGGTAATGAACGAAAAATATTACCTACTTTTTTGAATGATAGCATAAGAGTGATTGTTTTATCAAGAATGCTTACTGAAGAAGAGGATAGCATATACAGAAGAAGAAGTATCGTGCCAAAAACATCCAGGTTTGGGATTGACGGTATTGCACTGATCACCAATAAGGAAAACCCGGACAGCAATATTACAGTGACTGAGGTCGTTGATATACTAAAAGGAACGTCAACTAGTGGTAAACAGCTTGTGTTTGATAATGCATATTCAAGTACTTTGCGTTATTTTAGAGATCTGGCAGGCATTAAGACACTGCCTGCAAAAGGAGTTTATTTTTTGAAAACTAATAACGATGTAATTAAATATACTGCCGAAAATAGAGGGTCAATAGGTGTTTTAGGTGTGAACTGGTTGATTGATAACAATAAAGACATAACATCTTATCTGGAACAAGTTAAGATGATGGGGGTGAAAAATGTGAAAGGGAAAAAAGGAGATGATCAGTACTATAAACCGATTCAGGCTAACCTGATAAGTGGGATTTATCCGTTTTTAAGAAATATTTATATCATTGACGCCGAAGGCCGTAATGGTTTAGGCGCGGGATTTGCTACATGGTTGGTAGGACCGAGAGGACAACTGATTGTACTTCGGTCTGGATTGGGCCCCCACAAGTTAGCCTCACGTGATTTTAATTTTAAGAATACAAACTAAATTTTATATTTGAACTGTGAAGCCAGTATATTGAGCTTCGAATAATATTAAAAAAATAATAAGGGAATATGAAAATGATAAAGAAAGCGATAACCTTAAGTTTTGGATTAGTAATGATGGGTTCTGCCTCATTTGCTCAGAGCTTAAGTGATGCAAGGAAGGCGATTGACGCCGAGCAATATCAAAAAGCAACTTCAATGCTTAAAACATTGGTATCTTCTCAGGCTAACAAAGGTGAGAATTACTATAGCTTGGGTGACGTTTATTTACGTATGGATTATGTGGATTCAGCCCGCGCCGTATTTACACAAGGTATCACTGCTGACCCTAAGAACTCATTGAACTATATTGGATTAGGACAAGCAGATCTGGTATCAAACAATGTCGCATCCGCTAAGACTAATTTTGCAAAAGCAGTTGATGTAGCTTCCAGAAAAGATTGGATCCCTCATTTGTATATTGGTAAGGCGTTTATAGCCACTGATAAACCAGATTTTGAATCGGCATTGCCATATCTTCAAAAAGCGGATGAGCTAGATGATAAGGATAAAGATGCGGAAACGTTTTTGGCACTCGGAGATTTTTATGCTGCACAGAAAAAAAATTCGGAAGCGTTGCAAAATTATATGCGTGCGTTGAACATCGATGAAAACTTGTTAAGAGCTACTGTTCAGATTGGTCGGATGTACAAAGAGTCCAGGGCATTTCCAGAGTCTGAGGATCGTTTAAAAGAAGCGATCACAAAGGACCCTAATTATGGACCTGCTTACCGTGAAATTGCGGAACTTTATATGCAATGGGCTATTCAGTTGCCAAATGAGTTTGAAGCAAGGTCTGCACAGGCGGTAGAGAACTATAAAAAATATCTTGATCTGACTGATAAATCGTACGAATCAAGATTGCGTTATGCGCAATTCTTATTCTATGCAAAGGACTTCAAAACCTTGGAACAAGAGGCGGCGGCTTTAGCAGCAATGAATCCTAATAGCCCTAAAAGTTTAGTTGCTTTAAGATTACGCGGTTATTCTGCATATGAAAATAGAAACTTTCCTCAAAGTCTCCAGTACATGGAAGAGTTTCTAAGTAAAGTAAAAGATACCACCCGTATCATTGCTTCAGATTACTTATACCTCGGACGAGCTCAACTTGCTGCAGGTAACGATAGTTTGGCTTTAATCAATATCACAAAGGCTGTTGAAAAAGATTCGACTAACGTTGATGCATTGGCAGATGTGGCTAAAGCTTATTTTGACGCAAAGAAATATACTAAGGCTGCGCAGATCTATGACAAAGTGATCAAAGCTGCACCAAATGCAAAAGGAGTATTGTATAGCTATTTCTATAATGGCCTTGCTTATTATTTCGAGTATGCAATCGCTTACAGCGCTAAAACCAACCCTTCTAAAGACCTTTTAGTGAAAGCCGACTCTTCAATAGCTAAAGTTGCGCAATTGGCTCCAGAAACTGCGGACGCATATTTATACAGAGGCAGGATCAATAACCTTTTAGATGATGAAGCGAATCCAAAAGGATTGATGGTTCCTCACTATGAAATGTTTATTCAAAAAGTAGCGGTAGATAAACCTGAGTTAGCTGCAGCTAACGCAAGAAAATTATCTGAAGCTTATGATAACCTTGCTGGTTTTTATGCGACCAATGATAAAGCGAAGGCGATTGATTATCTGAACAAAAGTATAGCCGCTAATCCGGCTGGTACGTTTGCCCCGGCAAAACTAAAGGAGCTAACAACTTCTGCGGCAAAAGCTCCAGGTAAGAAAAAGTAATATAAAATGTTTATAAATGAAAAGGCAGGGTTGTTATCCTGCCTTTTTGTTTTATTTTTGTTCCAAATTATTTTCAAATGGAAACGCAAAGTGTACCAGTAGATTTTTTACCTATTATCATACAAGTAATTGTTGCCCTCGGATTCGTGGTTGTTACCTTAATTGCTACGCATTATCTGGGCCCATCCAGAAAGACTAAAGATAAACTGGAGACTTTCGAAGCTGGAATCAAAACAATTGGAAATGCGCGTCAGCCCTTTTCAATTAAATATTTCCTAGTTGCCATTCTGTTCGTGCTTTTTGACATTGAGGTGATCTTTATGTATCCTTGGGCGGTTAACTTTAGAGAGATGGGTATGACCGGAATGATAGAAATGTTCGTGTTTATGGGCACATTGTTGCTAGGCTTTATCTATGTGTTAAAAAAGAAGGCGCTAGACTGGAATTAAACCTATTTAGATAGATTCTAAATGCAGATAGCATAAACCATTTGCATCAAAAAATTGTAAATTTGTGGTTCATTCTATAATGGAATGAGCCTTTTTCGTTTTGTATCATGAGTGACATCAATATAGTAAACGCGCCTCCAGGCATTGAAGGATCTGGTTTTTTTGCCACCTCTTTAGACAAAGTTATCGGTTTGGCCCGTTCCCATTCCTTATGGCCTCTGCCATTTGCAACTTCTTGTTGTGGTATTGAATTTATGGCTACAATGGGATCGCACTATGATTTCGGGCGTTTTGGATCAGAGCGTTTAAGCTTTTCTCCACGCCAAGCTGATTTGTTAATGGTAATGGGTACGATCGCTAAGAAAATGAGCCCTGTCTTAAAGCAGGTTTATTTACAAATGGCCGAGCCTCGCTGGGTTATGGCTGTCGGTGCCTGTGCATCAAGTGGAGGTATTTTTGATACGTATTCTGTTTTGCAGGGCATCGATGAAATTATTCCGGTTGACGTATATGTTCCCGGCTGTCCACCGCG
>JAPSHM010000231.1 GCA_031179845.1 Pedobacter sp. | reverse complement strand
GTTTTCTCCGCCGAAAATGAACAATAGATTCGATCATCTTGGATGATCTGACTAATATTCGGTATTTTTATTTTATGGTGAATTTGATGCGTAAATAATGGATATAATCTCAATTATCAAACAACCCTGGCCTTGGTATTTTTCTGGCGTTATGATCGTCATCGTCATGCTTCTGCTTATTTTTTGGGGAAAAACATTCGGATTTTCTTCTAATTTACGGACGATATGCAGCATGGCAGGAGCGGGAAAAAAATACAGTTTTTTCAATTTTAACTGGCGGACGCAGCGCTGGAACTTGTTGTTCCTGGTCGGCGCAGTGATTGGAGGGTGGCTGTCCGCCAAATTTTTAGGTAGTCCGGCGGAATTGCAGGTGTCGTCTGCTACAATCGCCGATCTTGGCGCCTTGAATATTTCATTCAACGGCGGCTTGAACCCAGATGAATTGTTCTCCCTGCAGGCGCTTTCCAAACCTTGGGTTTGGCTGCTATTGCTGATTGGAGGTGGTATGGTCGGCTTTGGTTCCAGGTATGCCGGCGGCTGTACTTCGGGACATGCCATTTCAGGACTTTCCAACTTGCAGCTTCCATCGTTGATCGCAGTGATCGGATTTTTTATCGGTGGTTTGATTATGACCTGGGTAGTGATGCCCTTAATTTTATAAAGGAATGAACGGATTAAAATATATTTTGGCCGGTATACTTTTCGGTATTATACTGGTAAAATCTGAAGCAGCATCCTGGTTTCGTATTCAGGAAATGTTTAGGTTTCAGTCCTTTCATATGTATGGTATTATCGGTACTGCAGTATTGCTTGGGGTAATCTCTGTATGGCTGATCAAGAAGTTTAAGCTCAAAGATACGGATGGCCTTCCGATTGCCTTTGCCGATAAAGATCCTTCTTATTCCCGGTACATCATTGGAGGCGTAATTTTTGGGTTAGGTTGGGCTTTAACAGGTGTTTGCCCGGGTCCCATGTTTGACACCCTGGGTTTTGGATATTTGGCGTTGGGGGTTGTGATCATTGGCGCACTAGGTGGCACTTATTTATACGGGGTGATTAAAGATAAACTGCCACATTAGGCGATCACTGGTTTTCAACTGGCAATTCATGTGAAAAATAAATTGATATGAGAATAGAACAATTTAAAAATGAATACCTGTCACATTACAGCTATGCAATATCTTCGGAGGATCAGATCGTCGTAATCGATCCCGCACGAGATCCAAAGCATTATTATGATTATGCCCGGGAGGAGAATGCCACCATCGTTGCTGTCATTGAAACCCACCCACATGCCGACTTTGTGAGCAGTCACCTCGAAATCCACGAAACCACTGGCGCGAAAATCTATTCCCACAGTTTGTCTGGGGTAGCGTATCCACAAGTGCCATTTGATGAAGGCGATGAATTTAAATTTGGGCGTCTAAAGTTGAAATGTTTACATACACCTGGACATTCTCCAGATAGCATTTCTGTGGTACTGGAATATAAGGGAGCGGACGTTGCCGTTTTTACAGGGGACACATTGTTTATTGGTGATTGTGGTCGGCCAGACCTAAGGACCAACGCCGGAAATATGGAAGCAGAACGGGCCGAGCTGGCGCGGCAAATGTACCATACTTTGCGAGATAAGCTAATGGTCCTGGGAGATGATGTACTGGTTTATCCTGCTCATGGGGCCGGCTCTTTGTGCGGAAAGGCGTTGAGCAGTGTGAGTCTTGGATCAATTGGCAACGAGAAACTGACCAACTGGTCATTACAACCGCAGTCTGAAGCAGATTTTGTCCGCGAACTAACGACTGACTTGCCTTTTATTCCGAAATATTTCAGTTATGATGTTCAGTTGAATTGCAAAGGCGCTCCCGGGTTAGAAAAAGCGTTTTCCAAAGTTATCCGATTGGATCGTCCTACAGCTGCAGAATTGAATCCGGACCTCATCGTCGTTGATGCCCGTGCGGCAGAAGTTTTTAAAAAAGGGTTTTTACCGAATGCTATCAATTTGATGCCTGGAACGAAATTTGAAACCTGGCTAGGTAGCATAATTGATCCGGGACAGCGCTTTTATCTCAGTGCTGCAACATACAAAGAGGTTAATAAGCTAATTGCACGTACAGCCAGTATTGGTTATGAGTCGTTCATTGAAGCTGCATTTATTTCAGTTGTCGGTACTGAGGTGATGCCAGAGATGCCACTGGATGCGTTCATCAAGGCGCCGGAATCTTTCACGGTAGTAGATCTTAGAAATACGGTAGAAGGACCGCCAATATTTAAAAATGCATTGCGCATCCCGTTGGGCGAGCTGAGTGCACATATTCAAGATATTCCCCTGGATAAACCTGTGGTGGTTCATTGCGCAGGCGGGTATAGAAGTGCAGTAGGCAGCAGCATACTGGCAGCAGCAATAGACGACAATACACCCGTTTACGATCTCGGTGAAGCAGTAAAGGAACTTAGTTCCTGAAAATGTTAGCTAAGGGACAATAAACGATTGCGGACCAACAGGCATGCTCCAATAATTCCTGCCCGTTCGCCCAGTTTTGACATTTTTAGATTCGTATCCTGGTTCACCAGGCTTAAGGAATATTTGTTGATCGCACTTTTTATTGGAAGCCTGATGTACTCCTCAGTGGCAGCCAGGCTTCCTCCAAGAATAACCAGCTCTGGATTGAACAGATTAATGAGCAGGGCGATGCCACGACCCAGGTTTTCCCCAATCTTGGCGATCAATTCTATGGCCAGAATATCATCATGATTTGCCGCTTCTATAATGTCTTCCAATTTTATATCGTCTAAATTGCCACTCAGGGGCATAAAGTTGGTCGTACAACCACTTTTCACACGTTCTTTGAACATTCTCGTCAGTGCCCATCCGGAAGCTTCTGTTTCCAGACACCCTTTTTTGCCACAATGACAAATGATTTCGTTATTGAACAAAGGAATATGACCAAATTCTCCCGCATAGCCAGATTTTCCGTAGTACAGATGACCGTTGACCACAATGCCCAGACCGATTCCGTGACTCAGGTTTAAAAACAAAACGTTTTTTTCCCCTGTTACCACTCCCGCACAGTACTCTCCATAGGCCATTGATTTAGAGTCATTCTCCAGAAAAACACGTATTCCAATCTTAGCCTCCAGGATTCTGGACAATGGTTCTTCATTGAAATAGAAAAAACTATAACTATACCCCGTGGTGTAGTTGATGCGGCCACCGAGATTAACGCCAATGCCCAGGATTTTTTCCCTTGGCGTACTCAGTTCCTTTATGAAATCAATAATCAGGGTGCAAAGTTCTTCCAGAGATTCTTTGTTGTTGTCGAGGTGATAAGGAATCTTTTCAGATACCTTGACCAGGTTTTTCTGGAGGTCAGACAGGCCGATGTTAATATAATTCTGCTTGATATCCACACCAATAAAGAATGCCGATTCCGACACCAGTCCATATAAATTGGGTTTACGACCACCGGTAGACTCAATTTTCCCGTAATCCTTAATCAGACCATCACGGGTTAGGTCGGTCAATAGTGTCGTAACTTTTGGAGCGCTTAAATTTAATTCCTTACAAAGGTCTGCAATGGTTGCGTTGCCGGTATTAGCAAAGTAACTTAAAACGTTTTTCTTAAGACTTACGTTTTTATAGGCAACACCTGTAACATTCTCACTGTTTAATTCCTCAAAAAAAGTTGTAGTCATCTTCTTGTTTTACGATTTTTGTTTAATTTACTGTAAGAGAGTTCTGCAAATTTATGCTAATTTATTTATAACCAATATAAATCGAATTAGTTTTACTCAAATCATTAACAGATTTGCGTCACAGATCTGCCAAATCGGTGTCAGAAATGCTCTAAACTTGGTAACAGTCTACAGTTGTGTAAATATTTAGTTTACGCAGGATACTTTGTCATTAAAAATATTAACTGAAATTTGCCGTTGTGCATAGACTAAATCCGGTTGACGGTTAACAAATAGCTAAGAAAAAAGAAATGAAGGGATTAATGGAGGAGTACAGTGATATTTATGAACGGGAATTATTAGATCATGTCATTCCATTTTGGATGGAACATTCAATGGATAAAGTTGAGGGGGGATATTTTAACTGCCTCGACCGCTTTGGAAATGTTTTCGATACGGATAAGTTTATGTGGCTCCAAGCCAGGGAAATTTGGACTTTTGCAACTTTATATCATAGTCAGGAGGCTAAGCCAGAATGGCTGGAAATGGCAAAACATGGTGCAGATTTTATAGAAAAGCATGGTCGTGATGCAGACGGGAACTGGTACTTTTCTTTTTCCCAAGCTGGTGAACCGCTGGTGCAGCCTTATAATATTTTCTCCGATTGCTTTGCCGCTATGGCCTTCGCGGCATTGTATAAAGCAGATCCGCAGGAAAGATACGCGAAGATTGCCAGAGAAACCTTTCAGCATATATTGATGCGACAGGACAATCCAAAAGGTAAATACAATAAAGCTTATCCAGGTACGCGAAAACTAAAAAGCTTCTCTTTGCCGATGATCCTAAGTAACCTTTCTCTTGAAATGGAACATTTGCTTGATCGGGATACTGTAGATGAGCTTTTGCGCACAGTGATCGATGAGGTAATGGACATATTTTATCAGCAGGACAGTGGCCTCATTCTGGAGCATATCCATGTGGATGGATCGTTTTCAGATTCATTTGAGGGGAGGTTGGTCAATCCCGGACATACCCTTGAAGCCATGTGGTTCATGATGGACCTGTGGGTTCGGCTAAATGATAAACAGCTGATTGAAAGAGCTACAGCTATTGCCCTGCATTCCCTGGAGTATGGATGGGACAAAGAGTTTGGGGGAATCTTTTATTTTATGGACATTTTGAATAAGCCTCAGCAGCAGCTGGAATGGGATCAAAAATTATGGTGGGTACACCTGGAAGCGCTCGTTTGTATGGCGAAAGGATATCAGCTGACGGGAAGAGAAGAATGTGCAATTTGGTTTGAGAAATTGCATGAATATACCTGGGCGCATTTTAGGGATCCGGAATTTGGAGAGTGGTTTGCCTACCTGAACAGACGTGGAGAAGTCCTGCTTCCGTTGAAAGGCGGCAAATGGAAGTGTTGTTTTCATGTACCAAGGGCACTGCTGCAGGTGGCTCAAACTTTTCGTAATGGTAAAAAATAACCGTTCTGATCAGCACCTGGAATATTTTGCCCTGAAGAAGAGCAAAACTTCCCAGGCCCCCGCTAAGAAAGTGATTAGTGTTTAAGCATGATGCATATCAGTTAAATTCTTAAACTATTTGTGAGTCGCCTTTAATTTTTAA
Source organism: Pedobacter sp. (assembly GCA_031179845.1). Lineage (GTDB taxonomy): Bacteria > Bacteroidota > Bacteroidia > Sphingobacteriales > Sphingobacteriaceae > Pedobacter. The sequence continues at coordinate 1,257 of JAPSHM010000231.1, read as the reverse complement.
CTTTACCGCACACTAATTAACAAATATCATATGAAAAAAACAGTTTATCTGCTGCTGTGCGTAATGTTATTGTCTTTCGCTAATGCTGCAAAGGCCGATGAAGGGATGTGGATCCCCATGCTGATCGGTAAAAACTATGAACAAATGAAAAAGCAGGGTTTCAAGCTTACGGCTAAAGATCTTTATAATGCCAATGCATCCAGTTTGAAAGATGCAATCGTCCATTTTGGCGGTTTTTGTACCGGTGAGATCGTTTCTGATAAAGGATTGGTCTTTACAAATCACCATTGTGGGTATGACGCAATTGCGTCTAACTCGACAGCTCAGGACAATATTCTGGACAATGGATTTTATGCGAAAAACTACGGAGAAGAGAAACCAGTAGCTGGTCTGTTCGTTCGCTTTTTACTAAAAATGGAAGATGTAACCGCTAAGGTTCAGCAAGCGACAGAAGGTTTAAAAGGCGCCGAGAGAGACTCGAAGCTAACGGAGATCTTTAACACTATCTCTAAAGCTGCAGCTACAGGACCAACAATTGAAGCTAATGTTAAGGATTTTTATAAGTCAAACCAATTTATCCTGTTTGTTTATGAGCGTTTTGACGACGTTCGCCTTGTAGGTACTCCTCCACAGAATATTGGAAAGTATGGCGGTGATACGGATAACTGGCAGTGGCCACGCCAAACCGGGGATTTTTCTGTGTTTCGTGTATACGCATCTACAGGAAATCAACCCGCAAAGTACAGTGTGGAAAATGTTCCTTATCAACCAAAAAAGTTTCTTCCAGTGTCTATTAAAGGCGTGAAGAATGGCGACTTTTCTATCGTATATGGTTTTCCTGGTCGCACTGACCGCTACCTGACTTCTTATGGAGTGGATCTGGCTACCGAAAAATCAAATCCTACTATTGTCAAACTTCGTGACATCCGCTTGAAGGCATGGAAGACGGAAATGGATAAGGATGTCAACCTGCGTTTAAAACTTTCCTCGAAGTATGCGCAAATCGCCAACTATTGGAAGTATTTTATTGGCCAGACCGAGCAGTTGAAACGTTTAAAAGTTGCTGACGCAAAAAGAATTGAAGAAAAAGAATTTACGCAGTGGGCCGCTCAAAAAACTGAGTTTGCCGGACTGATGGAACAGTACGACCAGATCTATAAGGAAAGTGGACCAGGGTCCGGATCACCACGGACAGGTCAGCGGCACCGTTGAGCGAGAAGTAGCCTACCGCCCCGGAATAGACACCGCGGGCGCCGG